>WTHD01000353.1 GCA_011523265.1 Candidatus Binatota bacterium | reverse complement strand
ATACGCCGCGTGCGTATGTGGAGCGGTTAGTCGTCCCCACGATAGTCGAGCCGCTGCGGGAAGAGTGGTCAGCCGTGCAAACGGCAGCGCTCACTCTGGCCCGTCAAGGGAAAGAGTCAGCAGCGATCCAGGAGGTTGAACAGTTTCACAAGCGGCTGTGTGCCGTCCGGGTGCTTGATCCAGCCTGTGGATCGGGAAATTTTCTGTATGTCACGCTGGAACATCTGAAGCGTCTGGAAGGCGAAGTGCTGAACATGCTGGACAGCCTGGGAGAGCGTCAAATTCTCCTGGACCTATCCAGTGTCACGGTTTCTCCTCAACAGTTGCTCGGCTTAGAGGTCAATGCCCGGGCGGCCAACATTGCCGAGCTGGTGCTGTGGATTGGGTATCTGCAATGGCACTTTCGGACGCGGGGCTCGGTCATGCCCCCTGAACCGGTCATTGGGGACTTCCGCAATATTGAGTGCCGTGATGCCGTCTTGGCATGGGACGATACAGAGCCAGTGTTGGACGACCACGGAAAGCCGGTCACACGGTGGGATGGCAGGACGACAAAAAACCATCCTGTGACTGGTGAGGACGTGCCGGATGAGACGGCGCAAGAGCCTGTTCTGCGCTACATCAATCCACGAAAAGCGACTTGGCCGGAAGCGGATTTTGTTGTGGGAAATCCGCCATATCTAGGCGCACGAAGAATTCGGCTAGCGTTGGGAAATGAGTACCTTGAGGCGTTACGAGAAGTGTACTCCGAAGTCCCTGAACATTGTGATTATGTCATGTGTTGGTGGCATAAAGCTGCTGAGCTGGTTCGTCAATCTGGATGCAAACGCTTTGGATTCATCACCACCAACAGCATCTCACAAGCCTTTTCCCGAAAGCTCCTCCAATACCATTTAGGCCAAAAAGAATCTTTTTCGATTAGATTTGCTATCCCTGACCACCCTTGGGTTGACTCGTCGAATGGAGCAGCGGTTCGAGTGGCAATGACTGTGTGTGATGGGACTGGACGGGACGGTATGCTGAAATCAGTGTTGAAAGAGATGCCTGCAAACCAAGGCGAATTCACGGTATCCACAGAAGATTCCGTTGGGAATATTCTCGCTAATTTGACAATTGGAGCCGACATACTCAGTGTGAAAGAATTGGAAGCGAATTCCGGTATAAGCTGCGTTGGGTATCAATTGTCAGGCAAAGGTTTTGTCTTAACTCTGCCAGATACAAAGTCACTTAGTTACGGCCGCGCTCCAGGTGCTGAGCCAGTCATTAAACCATTGGTAACGGGCAAAGACATTGCCCAAATAGCTCGTGGAAACTTCGCGATCGACCTTTTCGGATTTGAGATAGAAGAAGTCCAATCGAAATTTCCAGAAATTTATCAATGGATATACGACCGTGTAAAACCAGAACGCGACCAGAATAACCGAGAATCGGTTCGTAGAAACTGGTGGCTTTATGGTGAATGCAGGAGTACTTTCAGACCAGCCTTATCTAGCCTGAACCATTTGATATCGACTCCTCTGACAGCGAAGTTCCGCTATTTTGTGCTCCTTGACGCTAACACCGTTTGCGACAGCACCTGTGTCATGTTCGCTCTGGACGATGCGTACTATTCGGGCATCCTATCAAGCGCGATACACGTAATTTGGTCTTTGAGGGCTGGTGGGCGTCTCGGTGTAGGCAATGACCCACGCTACCTCAAATCCCAATGCTTCGACACATTTCCTTTCCCTGCTCCCTCCGGTTCCCAAAAATCTCTTATTCGAGGATTCGCCGAGTCCCTGGATACCCATAGGAAACGCCAACAAGAGCAGCATCCCTCTCTCACCATGACGGATATGTATAACGTCCTTGAGAAACTGCGGTCTGGCGAGCCTCTGACGAAGAAAGAACAAACGACCCACGAGCAAGGTCTCGTCTCCGTCCTGCAACAGATCCATGATGACTTGGATGCTGCCGTCTTCGATGCCTACGGCTGGCCCACGTCTCTCTCCGATGAAGAGATTCTTGAACGCCTTGTCGCACTCAACGCCGAGCGTGCAGCGGAAGAACAACGGGGAATAATCCGCTGGCTCCGCCCAGAATTCCAGAATCCAGCGGGAACAGGCCAAGCCCAAACAGCCTTCGAAGAGAATGCTTCCGTCTCCACAAAAGCGAAAAAGACCACAAAAGCCAAATGGCCCAAGAGTCTCCCAGAGCAAGCACAAGCCGTTCGATCTACCCTCATAAGCTTAGCCTCGCCCGCTACCCCTGAAGATGTCGCAAGGTCTTTCTCTCGGGCGAAAGGAGAACGGGTAGGCGAGCTTTTGGAAACGCTTGTCACATTGGGCCAAGCACTTCAGATCGCTGATGGGAGGTTTGTTGCGCAGTAACGGACAAGCTCTGCCGCCGACAATGACGTACAGGATCAGCGCGTTGAGGCCGACCGAGCCCAGACCGACCACGGCCGGGGTGCGAGCATCTTTGGTCGCCTTGAACAGGACGATATCGGGTAGACAATCACCGTTTCAAGCCCGATTAAAAGCGCTGAAAACTCCTGCGCTCAACGCCTTCCGGCATCTGACAGGAAGACCTCCCTCAATAGCGTGTGATGCTTATTCCTGGGAACCCGCGCTCGCCAGCCGGGAGAGAGCGACTGAGCGGACAGGCCACCCACCCCGCCCGGCCGGGGAATGGGCGGCGAGGCGGTGCGCCGCAACAGCTCGGCCACCACATCGTCCTGCGGCCTGAGTCCCTGGAGGGCTTCGGTCATAACAGCGTTTGGCAAGAGACGCTTATCGGAGAGCGCACCAGGCCGGGGAAGCGACAAGGAGCTGTGGTACTGAAGTATCTGCGACAGACGGAGGAGGGGTAATATCGTATGTAATTCCCAAAAATTAGGCAGCGCCAAGTCAATGTCTCGTTCCGCCGGTCTTCTGTATCCTGAAAGCGTGGGAAGATACATGTCCAATGAATAGCCCACGCTTGTTCTCGCCACGGGCGATTTGAACGGCTCGTTCAACGTCGGCAGCCTCGGTATTTGCTCCGCCGTAGATTTCCTTTATTGCCTCCGGAGGGGGCTCTATTACTTTGATAGGCCAGCCGTTCTCGTCCTCCTTACCAATATCGCGCGCCTGCTTCAGATCGACTAGAAGCCGGACTTCTTTCTCGTACGCCCACGATATGCCTTTCACCAGCAACAGCCGGGACAGAGACTGCCAATCTGCTCCAAACTCTGCGAGCTTTGTACGTGCAAGGATCGGGAAACCTTCTCTATTCCGGCCTGCTCTCAATTCACGTTCCATGTGCTCACGGTTGACAAAATCCAGCCGGATGGCGTCGCCTTCCTGCGGTTGGTACGTGGGGGCCAACTCCGAATAAACCACCGGCCTTAACTCAAAGCCGAGAGCGCTCAATGCCTCCCTGTCGTAACCCACAACTAGGCCCGTATTCCGGGCGTAATGCGCCCACATGGTGGGAACCAGGATATCTGTACTGAAGGAGACCACCCCCACCAGCGGATTCAAGTATTCCTGGATGAATGTTGACAGCCTCAGGTCGCCGTAGCTGAGCGACCGTGTCAACAGTTCTTCCCACGGTACCGCAATACCCAGATGTTCCTCCATTTTCGACTGCACCACAGCCAGAAACGCAAGGGCATCCTCCTCCGCGCTGCCCTTCATTGTGGTGACATTGCATTCCATATCGTCGTTCAAGGCCCGCAGCTGAGTCGCCCGCAGGCTGTTCGGTGCTCCCTTTCCGACGAGTTCCTTGGGTATGTACTTGTATAGGATATCGGGAACTTCCACGTCCCCCCACACAGACCGCTGCGCGCACTCTTCGGATTGGTGCATTTCAAGCCAGTGCGCGGCGATCTGGACCGTTGCCGACGGCGCCAACTTGCGGCCTGCCCGCCTCCACGCCGACAGTTGCACGCAAGCTCCGGAAACGCTCGCCAGCGTTTTTCGTATGGCCTGCTCACCGTAGGAGTGATGGCGGCCGTGTATGGAGCAATAGAATCCTTGGCTAACCAGTCTGTTGACTCCATTGACCGCGTCACCCAGCAGAGCCGCCGCGCCCCGGGGGGCTCCCTCTTGGTCAGCAGGCTTCGCCGTCACTGCGGCCGCACCCCTGGGCGGCGAGCACTGCTCTCTTTGAAGCCTCTTCTGTCTTTGGGCCTCGTCACGACGAGCGATCCCCTCCTCCATCGTTCGGATATAGTGCCGGTGCCTGACGTTCTCGGACCTCCTTGCGCGCTTGTCCGTCTCATCGTGTAAGCCGAAGTCCGAACAAAACGCCTCGTCCAGTCTCCCTTTCGCTCCATGGCAATCGCAGTTATCCGACAGAGTTTCGCACCATGGATAGGGAGGCTCCACAATGTGGAATTCGCCGTCGTCCCATCCTGCTGGAAGCCGCTCCGCAATGGACGCCCAATTCGCAACGTGATGGGATCGTTCCGCGAGCCTGAAAGGGGTGACAGGACACTGTCCGTCCACGATATAGTGGGTTCCGTTGAATCGAGCTTCGAAGAAGGCCGCTGCTTGTTCGGTCGACTCACACGAAGCCTGCACCTTGAGCCACACCCGAGCATTGCTGATAACGACCTCGTAGAGATGCCACACTTTTGTCCTCCTTAGGTGGGATGCTCGTCCTGGGCTGCACATTCCTCGACCAGGGTGGTCCGCCCCTCCTAAGTTGGCCGGATACTACGTCCGATGAGGGGTGATGTGTCAACCTTGGGAGAGGGCAAGGTGTATAACAATGTTTATGTCCCTAGAGAAAGCACCGCCCGCCAGTGCCCATAACGGCTTTTATGTCTACAGAGCAAGCGCCTCTGGTACTGTCCTAATTCGGACACTTTGCGCTTTTGAGCGATCAGAAAATCAAATACTTAGCCTGGCAAATTAGGACACTTGGACTCAAATTAGGACAGCACCGCGCCTCTGATCCTGGCAAAGAAAAAGCGAACAAACGAGATCCGGCCGAAGGCCAGCATCTCGGCGTGAGCGGCCGCGCCGCCGCTTCTTAGGATTTCCACCCGCCGCTACGGGTCTTGTTATAGCGCGGGTTCTTTCCCGCATTGGTCCGGCGATGTTTGGACAGGCGGCCGGCTTCCCACTTGCGGGCGGTTGTCCTCGACATGCCCCGCGTCTCCACTCTGAGTATGCCTCGTTTCCCATCCGCCCGATGTTCCTCTGCCCGCCGCACTGGATTATTCGTGATGCCAACGTATTTGACACGGCCGGCTCGACCTCGGATCGTGTATCCATAGACTCCCTGGGTAGCGCTGGTATAGCTTTCTCTTCCATTCCGTCCTGCCATGTCCTTCTCCTCCTCTCAGCTCGTACAGCTCCTCAAATTCGTGGAGATTTTCAGCGGGTCTGATGTCCAAACTGACCGCCCCTCTATTCCTTCTGGATCCGACCTTCGTTATCGAGCTGCTCCTCCACATCGGGGGGGAGGCCAGAAGGATTTTTCATTACGGCGACATGGCGAGCTAATTCAAAAGTGATTCCTTGACAGCGGGAATCAAAAGATGGGGTGTCGAAAGAAGTACCGGTCCAGTCAGCACCTTCAAAGTCACAATTCTTGAATGCGCAGTGCGTGAAAACACTTCGGCTTACATCATTTGCTTTCATATTGGCTCCACGGAAGCTGATATTGTAAAAGGTACAACTTGACGCAGAAACGCCACGCATGTCCACGTTTTCCATCGTGGTGCGCCTGCCACCACCGAATACAACACCGCCCCATTCGGCTCCTCGAAGATCGCTTCCATCAAAACAAGCACCTATAGCGGTCGCATTCGTGAAATCGCCTTCGGATAAGATGGTATTGGTAAGGTCCAAATCAGTGAACCTGAGACCTTCCCACTGGACAGAACCGAGATCAGCTGCATCCTTACACGCAGCATATCGCTTTCTACCAGGAGCCCCGAACAGAAGATTCAGCGCAGATTGTCGGGTCCTGATGAGTGAAGCATCGTCCAAAGAATCACTTTCTGGAGAGGCGGAAGATTGCTCACTACCCGCAATATAACTACAGAGAAGAGCTCGTACCAACTCCGCCTCTTCTTGACCGACAGTGGCAAGCTGATGCAGCCAACGCTGACCAGCAAGAACAGAGGTCAATGGTCCTTTCAGCATATTGACGGCTTCCTTAACCGCGCTGTTGAGGTTCCCCCTCTCGATAGCGCGGAGCTGTTCCGCAGCGGCGTCCTCGCGTTGTTTGATCCCTTTGTCAAGGAGGTCTAGTCGCCGCCCAGCGAACCAACTTGCCCCTACGAAACCCGCCAGCGTAACGGCGACCTGCGGGAACCAATCGAGCACCGAACCGTCTTTAAAACTGTCTGCAAAACAGATGAGGATGAGGAGAATACCTATGCCAGCGCAGATAGCATAGGTGAAGACTTTTTGTGCATCAGACTGAAACTGCATCGTCAGGCCTCGCTTGATGTACGATGTGGACGGAACGGAGCAGAAGAGGGATGGCCTCCCGACTAGACTCTTGGAGGAGTGTCAGCGCACCAGTCGATACAGCCTTTGCGGACCCAAAAGTGGCAACCACAATCAGTGAGTTGACGCACGGACGGCGTCAGCGTGGCTCGTCCAAGCCAGTCAGTTCGAACCGTCCAGCGAGGCGATGCTGCTCTGGTCAGTTGCAGGCGCACGATCTTCCCGCACCCTCCTGGACATAGAAGCTCGCCCATTTTTGCAGATGTCGGAGTTCAGTGATGTACAGCGAACGATCAGCAATCGACGAAACTTTTGGGAATGTGGCGCGGCGGACGGTCAGCAGCCGAAAGGGTTTGCTACGACGGAGTCGGTCAATCTGACAGAGCACGCGATAAGCGACTCGATCCCTCAAAGCGCGAAGCGCTGTAAGCCATAGCATCGGTTAGAACCCTCCGAGATCCAGGAATGGCTGGATATCACCGATTCCCCAGCTATCGGGCACTCCACAGACGGAGCAACTTTCGTTAGGCGGACAACCTGTAGGACGGCAGCGATCCAAGTCATAACGGATCGTGCGTTCCGACGCCCAGCCTTTAGTGCCTCTGAGCCCTGCTACAGCAGCCAAGAATTCATTGATTGCGGCGGTGGCAGTCTCCGTCGTGAACGTGCCGACAACTGGAGTCGGTGTATTGTCTTCGGTGATGTAGCCCTCTTTCACCTGCCGATTGTACTCTCCCGGCTGCTTGTAGCGCAGACCTTGTTCCCGAGCACGTCGTGGGCTCACGACGCCTCGGCACAAGAGACATGTCGTTCCAGGTCGAAGAACGGTAACCCGTCCCGATACGCGTGCAGGCTTGCCTGGAGCGCTCGGGTCAACGGAGAGACCGGTGTCGATGACGGGTATCAGATAAAAATACGCGAGGCGGTTAAGTAGGAGACGCCCCAAGTGGTCATCGGTGCATCCGAAAATGAAATCGCATGTCCGCAGCAGCTTCACAGTAGCCGCATCCGCGAGCTTGCCTTGACGAATCGCGATTTGGGTACCGAGACCCATCCGTTCGACATGGTCTTTAAGGACGTGAACCTTGGGGCGACCCTCTTTGACATCGGAGCGGGTGGAGCCATACAGACGGTTCAAATTCGTTGCGGTGACGACATCTGGATCGACCAAGAAGAGCCTGCCTACGCCCGCCCGAGCCAGAAGCTCTATGACGGCGCTACCGGTCCCGCCACAACCTACGACTCCGATACGGAGTTTTTGGAGTCGTTCGACAGTTTCGACGCCTACTGCCAGGGTCTGCCGTTGCAGAAAATCAGGATTAGCTGAGCCCCCATGTTCACTGACTGACGTACTGGCATCGACGACCTCGGGGCCAACGATGCGCACACGCGCCGGCTGCGGCGGCCCGGCTGCTCCCCAGACGCGAGCGTCTACCGACTTCTCTCCACGAAAGAGCAGACTAACCAGGACTTGGCTGTCGTCTCGATTCCGGCGCCGTAGCAAGTCACGAAGATGCCCTTCGTTTTCATCGTCTTGATGGGAAAACGGCGCACCGGAGTAAGGATGACTATGACAGACCCCTGGTTGCAGCCCTTCTTCGCGTGCCTTGCGCAGTAGGCTGATGTAACAGTCCATGTCCCAGCTTACCGATAATTCACCGACACGAACCCTGCTCGGCGGGAGAGGTTCAGGGCGGTGCAGCGTCAGCCGGAGTTCCGGAGCGCGAACAGGGTTCTGTCCCCACGGGTCTTCATCCAGTGAACTGACACCGCAAAGCAATTGGCAGGCGCCTTCCCAAACACCACCGACGTTGCATTCACCCTGGAGGATCTCGAAGTGTGCTGCGGTCATCGTCAGGTCTCGAACCCTCACTTGGCACTCTCCAGAGCGTGACGGACCTTTAGGAGCCACGTCGCCATTCCATCGATTCCAGGACGCCAATCTGACCAATGCCTCGACCAGCGCTGCCACGCTAGGCCCTGGAATTCCTGAGCGGCTCCGGCGGCATTGGGCCAGTTGGAGCAATCCCGCAATTTTATCCAGGGATGTACATAGAACATATCCGGAGCGGCATCGGGATAGCCATTTGGAAGCAGCAGCAGGAGTGACACAGCGTCGTGGTCGTACTTGCCTTCGTACAGCTTCCAAGCCTTGATGATGATTGCGGCCTGACCATTCTCGTCAACCTCGCTGAAATCATACTGCTTGTCTCGCAGGTACTTACGACAACGACGCGGAAGGTAGCTCATCTATCTCCCCCCTCGGTACTCTCCTTCCTGGCGGTGAAAAAGACTTCGAGACCATCCTGTTGGAGATTGGCGAATTTGTCGTTATCAATGGGCTTATCTTCGCCTTGGCCGCTTTCTTGCCAGACACCGTATCGGGTGGGGTCCACGCCTATGAGCTTCTTCAGAACATCCCCGCGAATGCGAGGGGAACCCCATGTAAGGCGTCGGCCATCGATCTCGAACAGGTATAGAGCCGAACCACGGAACACAATAAACCGCTGGTCGGAGCCGCCATCGGAGTGCGATTTCTCGTCTGCCCGGAGCGTCTCAAGCTGCCCATCCTGTAGCCATTGGATCACGACATAGTCCTTGACGTCTTCTGCCCCGGCCAGTTTAGCTATGGCCTCGCCAGTCAATGGGTAAACGTCTGGTTCTTTAGCCGGAGTAAACCGAAGGTCTTCACCAGCAATCAGAATACTACTCATGGCTCCTCCTCCTCACCGCTCATAGCGGTTATGTCTGACGTTACTTTCCGTTTGTAGGGAAATAGCGCCGATTTGTCAAGTTATATGTTTGACGCAATCTGAGAAATTTGATAGCGAGCGTTAGTCAGTCCGCCTCACTAGGCATAGAGGAGGTCATCTATCGATGGATAACCTAGTGCTAGGGCAGAGACTACGCGCGCATCGCGTCGCTGCGGGATGGTCGTTACGCGAACTGTCAGCGCGCCTCAACTCACGCGTTACTCCGCAGGCCTTGAGTCAGTATGAAAC
>WTHD01000074.1 GCA_011523265.1 Candidatus Binatota bacterium | reverse complement strand
CAATTTTCAACAATTGCTTACCTTGATTCTTGCCTTCAAACAGCCGCAGAAACGTACGTGGCGCGTTTTCAAATCCCTCTTGAATGTCCTCCTGAAAGGTCAACTGGTCGCTGGTAATCCACTCCGTCAGCTCTTGGGCTGCCTGCTCAAACTGGGCGGCATAGTCGATGACAATAAAGCCCTCCATCCGCGCCCGTTGGATCACCAGATTCATATAGTTTTTCGGCCCGGGCGGCGGGGTAGCCTCGTTGTAGCGCGAAATGCCGCCACACAGCACCACGCGCGCGTTAAGCGCAATATGCGCCAGTGCCGCATCCAGGATGTCCCCACCAACATTATCAAAATACAGATGGATGCCGTCCGGGCACAACGCGCCGAGCCGCTTTTCTACGTCTTCGGCCTTGTAATCGATGGCCGCGTCATAGCGGGCCTCTTCGGTCAACCAGCGACATTTTTCCGGTCCACCGGCAATCCCGATGACCCGACAGCCCTTGAGCTTGGCAATCTGCCCGGCAATCGAGCCGGTTGCTCCGGCCGCGCCCGATACCACGCAGGTCTCACCAGCTTTGGGTTGCCCAATATCCAGAATACCGAAATACGCGGTCAGACCCGTCACCCCAAGGACACCCAACGGCCAGGTTAACGACGCGTCAGCCGGAATCTTTGTCGGTGGCATCAGACCGCCCCGTTCACTGGCCGCCGCATACTCTTGCCAGCCAAAGCCGCCCTGCACGCACTCGCCCGACTGAAAATCCGGATGGCGGGACTCAACGACCTGGCCCACGCTCAGAGCCCGCATGACCTCACCAATCTGGACCGGTGGGATATAGCTCTTGCGGTCTTCGATCCAGCCGCGCATGGCTGGCTCGAAGGCGAGGTATAGATTACGGACCAGAAACTGCCCATCCTCAAGCTGGGGCATCTCGGCCTCGTGATAGGCAAAGTCCGATTCCTTGACCATGCCCTGCGGACGGCAGGCCAAACGCCACTGTCGATTGATATGCTGGCTCACGAATAGTCTCCTTCCAGGCTCTTGGTCTGCGTGCCGCACCATAGCATTTTGGTCATAAGCTCGGCTATGGCGGGACGGCAGAGTCCCAGGCGTGCCCGCTGACAGACCGAGTTGTCCCCCTGCCCAACTTGGCTTACAATCGGGACTACGCTTCTACCACCCCACGAGACGGGGGAGAGGAAATATGGAGCGAAAACCGATTGCAAACAGAAACGAGAAAGGATGATGCGCATGGTTGTGCTTTATGTGTGTCTCTCGCTACTCCTCCTGAGTCTGCCGGCATGCAGTAAGAGCCTTATTCCAAAACTCTCAGGCTCCGACAAATCCGCTTCAACCACACCGCTCGCAGAAGAGGGGAAGATCGATGCGGACTCTCAAACCGCCCACTTTTCAGTGCCGCCGCAGCAACTGGCGGCCCTGTTAATCAAGACGGCCAAGGACGAGGGTTGGGCGCCCAAGCAACGGGCGGTTGAAAACGATGATCGCTGGGTGGTGACCATCCGTGACCCGGACAAGCCGCTCGGCAAGTCAGAGCAGAACGTCTTTATTGAAAGCAATGCCGGTAGTGGCAGCGTCGTCCGGGTAGGCTCCGGCGTTGCGGCGCTCCCCGAGCCGTTATTGGTACCGCTCAAAGCCAACGTGACGACCTATTATGAGCCGCCCAAGCAGGTAGCGCAGACACCAGCAGTGACGGGAGAGCGAGACTATTCCGATAGAAAGTCTGCGGCCGATGTGGTGGTCACGGCCGGGACCCCAATGCGGCCCTACCGGAAACTCGGGAAAGTCAGGTCAAGCGTGCAGCGTAATGAGAAAACCCTCTCCCAGAAAATATGGGATGCGCCGATGTCTCTGATTCGAGACGCCGACCAGGAGAGCACCAGCAAGACCCGTCTGTTCAATAAACTCAGCGCCAATGCGATACGCAAATACGGCAGCCAGGTCGATGCCATCATCAAAGCTCGCTACAAAGCACGCACGGACGGCAGTGCCTTTGCGTCGGGACTGGCGGTGCAGTACGTCGCAACTGAGGAGCGCTTGGAAGAGATCGAACGGCTGCATGAAAAAGGCTACCTGACCGACGCCGAGTACACAGACAAACGCGCAAAAATTCTGCAAGGGCTCTAAGTCCTGCTCCGGGAGCGCGGGCGTCTCGCCCGCGTCCGTCTTCACTTCACCACAATCGGATTAATCGGCGAGCCGGCGGCACCGACAATCTTGAGCGGCGTACAGGCGTAGAGGAAAGCGTACTGTCCGTCTTCCGCACAATCGGTGGCCAGGTCCTCGAGCCAGTTGATTTCGCTGAACAGGACACCGAGATTGCGCATGAGCGCCCCGTGGAGCGGCACAAAGCAGCCCGACTCGGGGTGAGACGTTTGCTCGCTTGCCAGGGTGTCGCTACCCAGGCTGGGGATTTCCATCTCGTGAAACCAGTTCACCAGCTCGGGACTGTACGCAATCCCCGGTTCACTCATGGCCTGGACAGCCGTATCGGGCGAGTCGTCCGTTGCGTTTTCACCGTAATAGGCCCCTGGTCCTTCGGTAAAAAAGCGATTCAGCCAGCCGGTCCGAATCAGGAGGATATCGTGCTTTTCCATGGTCAACTTTTGATGTTCGGCTGTCTGCCGTAACTCGTCTAAACTGATGCCATACCCGGCCGGCAGGTGGGGCAGATTTTTGTAACGAGCCACATCGAGCAACACGCCGCGGCCGACCACGCCGCGTTCCGCTACGGGCAGAATGCTATCCTTACTGAGTCCACCACCCATGGTCGTTCTGGCGTCATAGCCATTATAGAGTTTGTCGTCGAACCAGACGTGACCCAGGGCATCATACTGCGTCGTGGCCTGAAGATTAGTCATCATGACGTCATCGGCGTACTCGATCCCGCCCGGGAACGGCTGGGCTTTGCCGCTCAGATAGTGGCCCTTGTCCATAACCATCATCCGGCTCGGCTGGCTGCGACCCTTGTAGCCAGGGTCACCGTCAGGATGGCACATCCGCACCTGGAGCGTAAAGACTTTGCCGCTTTGTACAGCCTTCACCCCGCGCAGGACTTCCGCTTGAGTCAGAAAATTCAGAGAACCAACTTCATCGTCCGCACCCCAGCGCCCCCAGTTTTGGGGCGCGTCTTTTAAGAGTTCCGTCAGCGTTTGAGCCATGTCCGCCTCCTGCTAAAAGAATTGAAGGGACGGATAACAAACCTCAGATACGCAGACAAGCATCGATTCGACCGTACCGCCTTATCCACCCGACTGCGTCTTTCTATCCGCGCCCCCGCTGGAACGTTACTGCCGTTCCTGGCAAAAAGAAGGATAAGAATACTGAAACGGCTTCAGACACGTGGCTCACAGATTAGGCATCAGACGATTGCGGGCCTTGTTTTTTCCTCTTGTTATTGGCGCGGTACTCTGCCTCAGTCCCGGCGCTGCCGCTGAGTCAGACGGTTCGCCAGCACCCGGCCAGGAGAGCTTTAGCCTCGTGGATGAGGGCGGCAATTCGCCGAGCGACCTGGGTCTGGACCCGCATATCGATCCACCCCAAGTCGGCCTTGACCCGACGGCTATGGTTACCGCCCACAACATTCTCGGACTGGTTTTTCAGCAATCGGCAGCCGTCCGACAGCTCTGGCTCATCTTTGCTGGGGTTGGGCTGGGGCTGCTGATTTTTTCTGCCGTCCTCGTCCGACTCACCGCTCGGACCCGAACCGTCACCACCCTTTTGACGCTCTGGGTACTGGCCTTCGGCGTATTCGCCTATCTACACTGGGCCGCTCTGGACACGGTTCAGCAGCAGCACCTCCTCCTGACACGACTGGTCCAGCATGCGGCGGACCAAGCTTCCGCGCCAGACTTTCTTGTCCCTCTGGCGGCCACAATCCAACCCCTTCCCCGAGAGTTGCTGGCTACCGCGCATCTCTGTTTGGACATCCTGGTCTTGGGGACGCTACTCCTCCTGTGGCGACACGGGAGACCGGACAGACCATAAGCGGATCGTTGGTATTCACAGCGCCGGGTTATCCAAAGGCAGTCCGACCCGGACCCGTCCGTGGGTTGCGCCGTTCACGTCCCAGATATGGGTAAAATGGCGGGTTGCCGTACAGATATCGCGATAGGCGCGTGCAATGGGATTATTCATATACACCCCACGCCCGCCGCCGGCATCCCAGATCAGGTTCGCAGCCTGAAGGGCCAACTTGCCGGCGTAAGCACCTGCGGCACGATATTTTGTCCGCTGCTCGGGCAACGGCAGGTTACCCGCTTCGAGGATCTGCATGATCTCATCGCAGTTTCTGTACAGCAGAGCTTTGGCGGCTTCGACCGCCAGCGTCGCCTCCGAAATTTTCGTATGCTGTAACGCCTGCTCGTGCAGGCTCTGGCCGGACATGAGCGCGACCCGGCTTTTGACCTGCTCAACGTAGTCTCGCACAATACCTTCGGCGATTCCCACCGACGCGCTGGAAATGAGAATGCCGAACGTCATATAGCTGGGAGAGCGGTAGAGCGGCGCACGATTGACTTTGCGCCCCGGACTCGTCTCGCCGCCTTTCAGGTGTCGCAGCGGCAGCGTCATATGGGTCGGGATAAATACGCGGTCGGCTTTGACATCGTGGCTGGCCGAGCCCCGCAGTCCGATAGCGTCCCAGGTATCGAGAATCTCGAATGCGCCTTTGGGCAGGATGAAATAGCGTTCTTCGGGCTTCCCGCCCGGGCCGTTTTCCACCATGGCGGCAAACAGGCACCAGTCGCAGCTCGTGACACCACTCACAAACGGAAACTGACCGGACAGTTCATATCCACCCCGCACCTTTCGGGCTTTGCCCAGAAGGGGGATAAGAATACCGCTCAATAGATTTTGCGGACTCGTACCCCAGACCGTTTCTTGGGCACGCTCCGGCCACTGCGCAACCATGAAGTTATGGCCGATGTATTGGGCCAGACACCAGGCGGTTGAACCACAGCCGCTGCCGACCGTCGTCAGAATATCGACCATACCGGACAGGCGGGCCTCACACCCCCCATAACGTGCCGGCTGGAGAATCCGGGCAAGACCGGCTGCCTGGAGGTCTTGGCGGGTTTCATCGGGCAGGTGGCGGATGTCATCGGTGTACGGCGCGCGTTGGCGCAGGATGGGCACCAGCGCCTGGGCGCGGCGGACGAGTTCCTCGTGTGAGCCAACCCGGGGGTAGCGCCGGCGGCGTGAGTTTGGGCGAGCCGTTTCTTTCTGCTTGCTCATACTATCCTCCTCGTGTTGTGTATGCCCCGTAGAGCGGCCGGCGGCAAGGGTGAGCTCCTGGACCGGCGTGTAGCGCCGCTCCTCCCTTGCAGGGATGCCAGCGGATAGGCTAGGTTCGAGCCGCGACCACGAAGACAGGAGTACCCGTATGGCGATTACCACCCTCACCCATTATTTTGATTATAAGAGTCCGTACGCCTACCTTGCCCAGGAGGAAACTTTTCAACTGGAACAGGAGTTCGATGTGACGGTAGACTTTCTGCCGCTGACCTTGGACATTCCCAAATTTCTGGGTTCTGCCGAGGTCGACGACGCGGGCGAGGTCGTTGCCGAGGAGCGGAATGCCCATCAGTGGCGGCGAGTGAAATACAGCTATATGGACTGCCGTCGCGAAGCCACCCGACGCGGTCTGACGATTCGAGGTCCCCGCCATATTTTCGACTCCTCGCTGAGCCATATCGGCATGCTGTACGCCAAACAACAGGGAGATTTTCGGCCCTACCATCGACTTGTGTATGAACGCTTTTGGAAACGCGAACTCGAAATTGAAGATCCCCAGGTGCTGAAGAAAGCGCTGGAAGAGGTCGGCATCGATACCCAAGGATTTCTCGATTACCTGAACGGCAACGGTCGCCACGAGTTGGAGCGCATACAAACCGAGGCCGAAAAGGTGGGCGTGTTTGGCGTCCCCAGCTATGTGGTCAACGGCGAGCTGTTCTGGGGAGCTGAGCGCCTGGTCTGCGTGCGCGAGCGACTGGCAGCCTAGCACCGCTGGTGCGAAGGCCGAGAAAGGATTCCATCGCCATTATGGGCGTCCTTCTCGTTACACTCTTGACCATCCTGGTCCTCTTCTACGTCTGGTCCCGGGGACGTGGACGGGCTCAGAGCGTCCCTTCCTATTTCTTCAATGCGGTCAAAGTCTATGCGTTGCTGGGCGAAGAGGATGCCAAAGTCGCGGCCCGAGCCGCTGGCAAGATGGCCACACCCCGTCAGCGGACCATGATGCTGGATTATCTGAACAAACGGACGTCAGAACTGCTATTGGAAACAGCGGAACAGAACGCCGGTCAGAACCCGCTGGTGGTCGTCGATCGCCTCCTGCAACTCAAACAGGAGATGAGTCTTCAAGCCGAGCCTACGGACGAGCGAGCGCTTGACCTCATTCCCGAAAAACAGTGGTTGCAGGACCATAATCAGGCCTATCTGCGAGCGCTGGGGCGGGGCGACCCCAGCGTGTTTGTTGTCCAACATCCTGATCTCTTCTCCTCCCAGACCACCAAGCCGGCCACGGCCAAAAACGATGAAGCAGTCTGATTCCTCCCAGACACGCCCGGCCCTGTCCACCCTTTCTCAAGCTGGGGTCGCACTCTCCGGGTCACCCCCAGCGGCAGCACTCACTCGGACCGCTCGGGCGGCGCGTCCACGCTGGCTGTTACTCGGCCTGGCGGTGGCCATTATTTTTACCGATGCCGTGGGCTATACGGTTATCATCCCGGCGCTGCCGAGCTTTGCGGCGGAATTGGGCCTGGGAGAAACCCGCACGGGGACGTTGTACGCCTCATACGGCCTGATTTCCCTGTTGCTCTACCTTCCCTTTGGTCTGTTGGTTGACCGCTGGGGCGAACGGCGGTGGCTGACAGTCGGCATGCTGGCCTTAGGAGTTGCCTCGCTCGGGTTCTGGCAGGCAAGCGGGTTCTGGACCCTGATCGGCTGCCGCGTCACGCAAGGAATCGCCGCGTCCGCAACCTGGGCTGCGGCCCTTCCCCTCGCAGCCCGGCTGGCGACCACAGAGCGGCGTGGCGTGGAAATGAGCGTCCTGATGATGGCCTTCAGTATCGGCGTTATTGCCGGCCCGGCCCTCGGCAGTCTGGGTCAGGTGCGTGACCCTTTCCTGTATTTTGCCGGGGTGCCGTTTGGCCTGGCCGTATGCGCCTTTGCCCTGCTCCCGCGCCAAGCGACGCCCTCCCCCCAGGCGGTTGTTCCTGGCGCCGCTGCGGCGCCAGCCTTTTTTCGAGACGGACTGCGGCGTGAACTCGTATGCGCCTGCCTGGTGATTCTCGTCACCTGTGCCACGCTGGGGGCTATTGAGATACTGCTCCCGCTCCAATTCTCCCATCTGGGTTGGACGCGTCAACACATCGGCCTGTTCTTTTCAGGCTGGGGTCTGGCCATGCTGATTATCCAGCCGCTCATCGGCTGGTGGTCGGACCGGCGTGGGCGACGGGAGCCTATCCAATTCGGTTTGCTCACCGCGGCTGTCCTCACACCCAGCCTGTTTTCCGCCCTTGATTCGATCTGGCTGTTCCCCCTCGCCCTGGGAACAATTCTTGCCCTGTTAGCCGCCCTTGTCCCCACCCTGCCCCTGATGGCGGACTATCTCACCGACGGGCAGTCCGGCAGAGCCTTTGGGTTTTATAATATGGCGTTCAGTCTTGGCATCGTGGTAGGACCCTGGTCAGGAGGCTATATCACCGAGCACCTCGATGTGCTCTGGGCCGCGGTCCTGGTCAGTCTTCCCCTGCTGGTTATGGTGCCGCTTGTTCCCTATCTGTTACGCCAGCCGCATCCACGAAAGGTATAGCCAGTGGCGCAATTACAGTCCCCAACTTACGACCTTGCCGATGTTGTCGCCGTCAATGATATGTATCACCAGCGCGGCTGGACGGACGGTCTGCCCATTCTTCCCCCCACCGAGGAATTGGTTCAGGCCTGTCTCGATGCGGCTGGCTTGGCATCGAGCACGGTTATTGGCGTCGAGTCCGTTCGCCAACGTCCGATTACCGCGGAGAAGGTCGCCATCAATGCGGTGATGGCGGGCTGTCTGCCGGCCTATATGCCCGTGGTCGCCGCCGTGATCAAAGCCATATGCCAGCCGGAGTTCAATCTGCACGGCAGCACAGCGAGTACTGGTGGCAGTGCCCAGTTTATTGTGGTCAACGGACCCGTTCGACAGCGGATCGGACTGAACGCCACTCATAATGTCCTGGGCAATCACAGCCGGGCCAATGCCAGTATTGGCCGTGCCATCCGCCTCATACTTATTAATGTGTTGGGCTGTCTGCCCGGACAGCTCGACCGCTCTACCCTGGGTCATCCGGGCAAATTCACCTTCTGTATTGCTGAAGACGAAGAAGACAGTCCCTGGACACCCCTGGCACAACAGCGTGGCATTCCTGCCGGTGTATCGACGGTTACGGTCATGGCGGGAGAGTCCCCACACCAAACTATGAACGAGTGGACCCGCGACCCGGAAGAAATCGTCGAGACCTTTGCGGCGGAGATACGTCACAATATGTTGACCTATTCGATCTGGGCCGGGAATTATGCCTTGATCATTCCCAAACAACTGCGCGATCTCATTACGGCCGCGGGGTGGCAAAAGCGTGATATCCAGGAATATATCTACCGTTCCGCCCGGGTTGTGCGCCGCGACTGGGCTACGGTGGGAAAAAAGCAGATCGTTGACCTGGGCAAGGGAGCCGACCAGCGCTTTAGCGCCTTACGCTCACCGGACGATTTACTGGTGGTTGCCGCCGGTGGTCCGGCAGGTGGGTTTGGGGCGATTGTACCGCCGTGGTTAGGCTCCCGGTCGCAGGCCGTGACGCAGATCATCGAAACCCCATAAAGGAGCCAGGCTATGACACTACGCGTTCTTGATCCAACTTTTGACGGCGGCCAGGCGACCCAGACCACCGTCTCCCGCCTGTCCTCTCTGGCCGGCCGGACGGTCGGTCTGCTCGACAACGGCAAGCTTAATGTAGACACCTTGCTCAATCACGTCGAAACACTCCTGCGTTCACAACACGGCGTCAGTACCGTCATCCGCCTGCACAAACCGGATGCCAGCCGTCCGGCTCCTGAGGGTGTCGCAAAAGAGTTCGCAGCGTGTGATGCGGTTATTTCCGCGGTCGGTGATTGAGGTAGTTGTTCATCGTGCAGTTTGCACGATGCCCTGACTGCCGAAAAGGCTGGCGTAGCGGCCACCGCCATTATTACTGATCGTTTTGTCCCAACGGCTAAAGCCATGGCCACGGTCCAGGGTATGTCGGACTATCCCTTTGCCGTTATCCCCCATCCCATTGCCAGCAATACCGAGCAGACCCTGCGTGAAAAGGCAGCGGATGCCGTGCGGCAATGCGTTAAAATTCTGTTGCAAGGCGAGCCACATGCCGATGCATAGCGACGGAGTAGCGGAGGCTTTCCCGCTTGAGCCCTCGGCTGGCGAGATGCGTCACCTGGTTGACCAGGCGATGCAGTATATTACCGCCCATA
>WTHD01000337.1 GCA_011523265.1 Candidatus Binatota bacterium | reverse complement strand
TCTCCGTCGATCAAGACGCGCCTGTTTGAGCTTTTGGAGGCCGCTGCCCTGTTCGGGGGCTTGCTGACTACCCAGCCCAGCTCGCTCGGCATCCTGCCCGGTCTGGCCCTCCCCCAAAGCCTGCTGGCTGGCCTCTCCGGCCTGCTGCTCAGAGTGTATATCCTGCGCTTGTTCGTCATCGAGGAGACGGCGGCCCTCGGCAGTGTGCTGTTCGTCAAGAGACGATTGAGACTCCTGGAGCCCTTGCAAAGCCGTCCGCAGGGCTTGCTGGAGGTCTTCGGGCAGAGACGCCAAGTCCAGTAGTTCCTGTCCCAGACCTTCTTCGTCTGCGGCGTGATCCTGCAAACTCATCCGGCTGTCTGCTTGCTCAGACAGCGTCTCACCAACCGGCAGCGAGTCCAGTGGCCGAGCGGTGAAGTCTTCCGGTGGTATGGACAGACGTTTGTCCACCAGCTGTCCTGTGCGTTCGGGCAACTCGGAGGAAATCAGTTCAAGATTGGTCAGTGAGAAGGGTTCGGGTTCGGACGCGGGTGACAGCAACGGGATGGAGGCCACCAGGAAGGCGAACACCAGAGCGACGAGAAAAGGCAGGACGCTCCAGGGTATACGCCGGGGCGCGACCTTTTTGACCTCCCACAGCGACAGCCGGTCCAGATTATCGCGGAGAAGATAGGTCCATAAGCGGGAGGCCGGAGGGCCATTGGCGGGATTCGCCAGAATCTGGGCTGTCAGCGTTGACAGGCGTTGTTTAAGCCCAGCCTGGAGATCGATCCGACGGGCGGCGGTGTGCAGATTGGTCCAGTCCGCTACCCCCTGGCGGAGAAACCGAAAACAGACATAACCGGCCAGGGCGAGGAGCGGCCAGGCCGCCAGGATGAACCAGAACGAAGAGAGTGAGAAGGCCAAGAAAGTAAAAAGCGCGAATCCGAGGGCGCACACCGTCCCAATACCGTAGAAGCGGTGTTGGGCGGTATAGAGGTTAAAACGCGCCTGAAGCCTGTGCAGTCTCGCTTCGACCTCAGCGAGCGCACTCCGCTCCTTGGTGCCTGGTGGCCAGTCCATGCGAGAATCCTTAGTCCCCGTGCTCCTTGAAAAAGGCGCTCACACCATAGTTGAGAGCCTTTCCCAGGTCAACTCACAGGGGGAGCGAAAACTTTCCGTGTGAAAGAAGCGACTTCTCTTGTTTTGTCGGACGTGCAAGACCGCGTGCGAACTGCTAGTGCTAATGGATACCTTAGGTTTGAGACACTACTGACTGAAAGGTCCTCAGCCCCGGCCCCACGATGATGCTGTCTTCCGTCTCTGTTATTCGCTTGTTCGTCGTTTGTGTATTGATATTGGGTGCGGCCTGTGAAGAGCCGCTCCGGCTGCCTTATATTGAGCCGGTCCTACACAACTGGCCGGCGGAACAGTACCAAGGCGTGAGGGGGACCAAACTGCACGTCTTTCATACGGGCTCGATAACGGTCTCCAGCCGGATCGTCTACCGGGACGGCAGCCTCCCCCAGCAGCACACCCTCGATATCCTGGTGTTTGGTATCGAGCATCCCAAGCAGGGCTTGGTCCTGGTTGGAACCGGGTTGAACCGAGGACTGGCGGAAGATGCGCCGCGTTACTTAGGACCAGTCCGCTCGGTCTTTGGCCAGGCGGACATGCAGCCCGGCCAGGATATTCTCTCCCAGCTCAAGACTACCCAGCTTTCAGCGGAAAGGGTGAAGTTCGTGGTTCTGCCCGACCTGCGACTCGATCATACCGGTGAGCTGGAGAGTCTGTCTCAAGCGGCGGCTGTGGTGACGCGCGAGGAACACGTCGCCGCACTGAGCAGCAGCCCGCTCGGCCTGTATATGGCGGATGAATTTGATCAGGTTGAGAAATGGCAATTTGTTGATTTTTCCCCTGCTACGCCACTCGGAACTTTTGCCAGGAGCCATGACCTCTTTGGGGATGGCAGTATCGAGCTGATTGACGTTGCCGGTGCAACCGCCGGCGGGCTGGCCGTCCTTGTCCGCCTGCCCGAGCGGCCCGTTCTCCTGTGTGGCAATCTGGCCTGGACGCACAGCCAGGCGCGCTATGCCTGGATGCCAGGTCTGGCCTTTCAGCGCGAGCTGTGGTGGGAAAAAATCTGGCGCCTCAAGAAATTCAAGGACCTCGTTCCGGAACTCCTTGTCCTGCCCGGCCATGACTGGAAGGCGGTTCGCAAGGTCAAGGCCTCAGACATTACCGTGCACGAGTTTTCTCCCTCCGAAGAAGAGGAGAAAGGTATATCTCCGGCCGCCCGACTTTTCCGGCCCGTCGGGACCCGCTAGGCTAGGAGAGGCATGGAAGTCACCGTCATCGGTCATGGTTCGTTGATGAGCGGTCGGGGCCTGTCGTTTTCCGGCAGGTTTCAGGTGCGGACGGCCCGCATTGTGGCCTTGGATAACTGCCGCCGAGGCTTTGCCAAACTCTCCAAATACGGCGACCGCTTTGCCACCGACCTGGAGCTTGAGCAGCCCGCATTGGAAGGCGCCGTCGTCTCGCCGCAAGCCGCGCCCGATGGACGGGTTGAGGCTCTGGGGCTGAGCGTCTCGCTGGAAGACTGCGGCCGCCTGGTCAAACGAGAGGGGTATCGACCGGAAGCCATGCTGACCCTGGTCGAGCGGGCGCGAAAACACGGCCTTGGGGTGGCCGAGTGGCTATGGCAGCTTGCGGCCGAGCAGGCGCATGATCTGGCAGCCTATCGGCGTCGGCTCTTCCTGATGACGGGCTATACCTCACCCCATTACATCCCCCATCCGGTTCGACTGGCGGAAGCAGGCTATGCCTTGATTTTTCTCGCGCCCGGACCGAGGGGAACCGGCACGCCGGATGTGGTCTCCATTCGCCAACAGACGGGCATCAACACCATCCTGAATACGGCCGAGACCTGGCGGCGCAAGCCGAATGAGGATCAGATGGTCTATTTTCTCTCGTGTCTGTTGGGTGGAGCGCATGGCCTCAACGTGCGGGATTTTCTGGCGAGCGTGGGGGAGAATCGCGATCTGGCAGAAATGCTGTCTCAGCGTATCCGGCCCGTGCTGGCCGGAGAAGTCGCGTGTTTCCTCCAGACGACAGGCTTGAAACCGGAATCGTATACGCAGGCGTTCGGCAGCCCTGAAGCGACACTGCGCCGGGGTGGCCTGGGAGACTTTCTTGAGAGCTTCGACAGCTAAGAGGACGGACGGATGAGTATTTTCTCGGTATCAATCGGCAAGGAACAGTTATGTTTTACCGCGGCCCATTTCATTGCCTTCAAAGGCTTCCGAGAGCCGTTGCACGGCCACACCTATCAGGCTGAGGTGAAGGTGAGCGGGCCGGTTGGGCCGGACGGCTATGTCGTGGATTTTTTGGTGCTGAAAAAGATCGCCGAAGAAGAGTGTCAGCAACTGCATTTTACCACCCTGCTGCCCGAACACAGCGACTGCCTGCGTATTACCGCGGACACCGAGACCGTTCGGGTGGAGTGTGAAGACGGCACCCGGTTCAGCTTTCCGCGGCAGGATGTCCGCCTGCTGCCCATCGTGCACTCCTCATCGGAAGAGATTGCCCAGTATCTGATTGCGCGCCTGCGCGCCCGTCTGGCTGAAGCTCGCGGAAACAGCATCGAAACGATCGAGGTCCTGATTGAGGACATCCCCGGCCAGGTAGCGGTCTGCCGCGAGCCGTTTCGAGTGTGAGACCGGAATGGCGTGGGGGGTGCGACGCGTCATCCTGGGGCTGCTGTGCGCCAGCCTAACAGCGTGTGAAACATCCTTGCCCGAGCCCGACTCCGAGGGCGCGCGGCTCTACCGCCAGCGCTGCTCCGGCTGTCATCGCTTGTATCATCCCGGCCTGCTCACACCGGAGATGTGGCAGTTCATGCTGGCGCGTATGGATACGGAGTTTGTGCGCCTCGGTCGTCCGTCTTTATCCGAAACCGAGCGCCGCACCCTATTCGACTACCTGAGCGCCCACGCCCAGCGTCCGGCCGGCTGAGGACGGGTAGAGCCCTGGATTTGGGGGAATGCTTTTATCCCTCCCGTCGGGCGGCTTCGATATCGTCGAGATTTTTCGGGATTGCTCCGGTCAGCACGTCACGGCCGTCGGCTGTCACGAGGACATCGTCCTCGATGCGGACCCCAATCCCCTGGTAGGAGGCTGGCACATCGGCGTCTGCGGCAATATACAGGCCGGGTTCAACCGTCAGGACCATCCCAGGGTTGAGCGTCCGTGACTCTTCGTCAACTCGGTATTTGCCCACATCATGCACGTCCATGCCCAGCCAGTGGCTCGTGCGGTGCATATAGAACTGGCGATAGTCGCCCTGCTCAAGAATGCTCTGCGTGCTGCCGGACAGCAGGCCGAGGTCGCGCAGCCCGTCGATCAGTATTTCCGTGGCACATTGGTGCACGTCGTCAAAGCCCACGCCGGGCCGGATCATGGCAATCGCGTGTTTCTGTGCGGTCAGAACCAGGCCGTAGATTTCTTTCTGCTGAGCCGAAAACGCGCGGCCAATCGGAAACGTGCGCGTCACATCCGAGCAGTAGCAGGCGTACTCCGAACCGGCGTCAATCAGCAGGAGGTCTCCGTCCCGCATTTGTTGATCGTTGGAGATGTAATGCAGGATCGTGGCGTTTGCGCCCGAGGCAACAATCGAAGGGTAGGCCGGCCCGTCCGCTCCGTTGCGGCGAAAATGATATTCGAGCAGGGCTTCGATTTCGTATTCGTACATGCCCGGTCGCGTCTCGTGCAGGGCGGCGTGGTGGGCCGCGGCAGACGCCTTGACCGCGCAACGCATCAGGTCGATTTCCTCCGGGGTTTTGAACAGCCGCATTTCGTGCAGCAGATCGCCGGGATCAATCAGCGAGACCGGTCCGCGTCCGCTGCGCGGGCGTTGTAGCCGGCCCTGATTCACAAAGTCCAGAATCCTTGCGTTGAGGCGTTCGTCGCGGCCAAGTCCGTAGTAGATTTTCTCCGTAGCGAGCAGGTGTCCGGGCAGCACCTCGTCGAGTTGATCGATCGTATAGGCGGCGTCCACGCCAAAATGCTCTTGCGCGCCCTCAACGCCAAACCGTTTTCCCGTCCAGGTCTCTTTTTCCTTGTCGCGCGGACGGACAAACAGAATAAACTGCTCCTTGTCGTGGTTGGGCGAAAGCAGACACAGGGATTCCGGTTCTGGAAAACCGGTCAGGTAGTACAGGTCGTTGTCCTGGCGATAGCGATACTCGACATCCTGGGAGCGAATGGAAGTCGGGGCGGCCGGAAAGAGGGCAACCCCATCGCCCATCTGTTTCAGAAACGCCTGCCGGCGGGCTGCGTAGGTCGAAAGATTTGTGTTCATTGGCATGCTACCGTGTCGTCCGTTTGGTGCTGACTTGACTTTCGTCCAACAATTAAAGACGCTTAGCACTATATGGCACACGAGCATTCGTATCCAGAGTCCTTAAACGCTCTGCTGACCCGGCTGCCGGAATTGGCAATCGTGCTAGGTCCGCAATCCAAGCCAGGCTTACACATGGTCCAAAAACTGCTCCAGGAGGCGGTTGCCGCCCGCGCCGACGGTGATGTGCCCAAGGCCGCCTCAAAAATCGGGACGGCAATGGACACCCTGTCGCAGTTGGCCGACGGGCTCGACCCGCAGGAGGCCGCGCTCATGCGGATGCTGTCCGCCCAGTTCAGACAGGCGCTGACGATGGGCGATATGAGTGAGACCCAGCGCGTCTCGGACGTGATGCGCAAACGTTCCGGGGCAACCATCAAAAAGAAGCCCTAGACAGCGCCCGAAACGCTGCGTCCTTGACTTCCTCAGGCCGGTTGGCTAGTGCACAAGGCATGGCCGATGCACTCCAAGCGTGTTGTGAAAAAGAAATGCAAATCCAGCTCAAACAGATTACTGCGACCTATCTTTCCTTCCCGGTAATCAAAGACATTCCCTGTCCTACCTGTCTGCGCATTATCCCGATTCGGGTATATGAAAAACCGACTGAGGCCGAGTCTTCATAGGGATGGCGGACATGGCGGAACGCGTGGGCTTGAAAATCGTCAGGGTGGGCATTGAAAACGAGGACAAACCGTGTCGGGTGAGCATTAAAGCCGAGGTAGACACCCTGACGCAACTGCGCGCCATTGCCGATAAATTCAGGCGGTCAAAAGAGCGCATTCCCGCCCAACTGGTCATTGGTCCGACCGAAGAAAAGCCCGCGTCTCACAACACGGTCCGCGCCGAAGAGATCGAACAGGTCATTGTCGAAGGGCTGGCCGCCATGCACCACTCCGGCCAAATCGCCCGCGACCTCATCCGCCGCTTTCAGGGCCGTATCCTGGCCAGGGATGGGGAGTAGGTTCTCGCCCGCCGACCTTCTCAGTCACCGGACTCGGCTGTCCAGCGCATTCAATAAGCGAGCCAGTACTCGATCATTGATAGTAAGATTACGTCTTCGGCTAGTCCCGCTCCGCGATGAACTGCCGCGCTTTTTGACCCTCGGCGGGGTCAAGGCGGGTGATGATGGCGACCTGTTCCTCGGCTTTTTTTCGGCCGCCGCCTACGAAACCCGGAGCATCCCTATAGTACTGCATCAGGGCCCAGTGGGCCGCCAGATGGGTGGGGTCGCAGCCGACCGCTTTTTTAAAGTGCGTAAGGACGTTCCTGACGAGAGAGAGATGACGGAACCTGCGGAACATGTTCATCTGCTCGACGTGACGTCCGTAGGCGCGTCCCAGCCACATATGATAGTCGGCATTGCACTGTTCGCCGTCCACAGCCTTCTCGAACCAGGGGACGGCCTGCTCATAGTTTTTCTCTGCATAGGCAATCCGTCCCAAATAAAAGGGTGCGCTTGTATTGGTCGGCTGCTGCTGGTGCAGGGCCTCAAAAAATTGACGCGCTTCGACCAACTGGCCGGCCTCAAAGAGTTGGACTCCGGTTTGGAGGTCGTCCTGAGCAACGGCGGATGGAGAGGAGAAGAGGCAGAACAGGACCAGGCAGGTGGAGAGGAAAAGGGAGGAAGACCCCCTCACCCTTCCTCTCTCCCTCCAGGGGAGAGGGGATGGAATCTGTAGGGGCAACCCCCTGTGGTTGCCCTTTCCCCTATGCAATCCCCTCCTTGGAGGGGTGGCCCAAAGGGCCGGGGTGGGTTCCTCGCTCCTCACTCTTCACTCGCCCCTAAAACATAATGAGCGGCTTGACGATATTGTCCGCCTTGGTCGTCATCATAGTGAACGCGGTCTCGACCTCCGTAAAGGGAAACCGATGGGTGGTCAATGGCGTGGGGTCAATACGCCCGTTCTGAATCAGCCGCAGCAGGCGCGTGACCTGCTCCCGCCCGCCTGGGCACAGCGCCGTGTGAATTTTCTTGTCGCCCATGCCCAGACCGAAATCCGGCAGCGGAATACTCAGCGCATCACCGGCTTCCCCATGATAGCCGATATTCGAGATCACCCCGCCCGGCTTGGTCGCTTTCACGCAGTTCTCAAAGGTCACCGGAGAGCCCAGCGCCTCAATCGCGGAATCGACGCCGAGGCCGTTCGTGAGCTGCATAATCTGTTCGACCGTATCCCCTTCGGTCGGATCGACAACAGTATCGGCGCCCATCGTTTTGGCGAGTTCCTTGCGGTCCGGCTTGGAGTCAACGGCGATGACCAGCCCGGCGCCCAGCAGCCGCGCGCTGGCCGTGGCGCACAGCCCGACCGGACCTTGGGCGAAGACCGCCACCGTCCCGCCGGCCGGAATCTCCGCATTCTCGGCCCCCACCAGGCCGGTGGACATCATGTCCGTGGTGTAGAGCGCCTGCTCGTCCGTCAGCTCATCCGGGATGGCGACCACGTTGTAGTCGGCATCGTTGACAAAAAAGTATTCGGCCATATTGCCGTCGCGCTGGGTGGTGAATTTATAGCCGCCCAGCATGCCGCCGCACTGCGAGGTAATGCCGCGCTGGCAGGGGTCACACTTGCCGCACGGCGTGATGGCGTTCACCACCACCCGGTCGCCCTCTTTACAGGTTGTGACATTGGTGCCGGCCTGATGCACGACGCCAACGCTCTCGTGGCCGAGGACCCGGCCCTCGGGAATCTGGATGACACCCCGCACGGTATGCACATCCGAGGTGCAGATCAGCGAAGCCGTTGTTTTAATCACCGCATCGTTCGGACCGGGATCAGGGATCGGTTTGTCGATAATGCCGACCTTGTCTATGCCTAAAAATGCCAGCGCTTTCATACCATCCTCCTGTTGTTCACTGGTTTCTATCGGGCAAAAATTTGCCCCCGGTCTCGAAACGCCTTGAACTCCAGACCGTTCTGGCTGGGGTCCAAGAGAAACATAGTGGCCTGTTCACCCACCCGGCCGCGAAAACGAATGCCGGGCTCGATCAGAAACGAGACACCCGCCCGCGTCAATTGCTCAGCCAACGCCTGCCAGGCGTCCCAGTCGAGAATCACCCCGAAATGCCGAACCGGAACCTGCTGGCCGTCAACCGGATTGGTAGCCGCAGGTTGGAGCTCTTCGGGAGAAAGATGGGTGGTGACCTGGTGTCCGAAAAAATTGAAATCAATCCAGGTCGCGCTCTCACGGCCGACCGAACAGCCCAGCAGGTCCACATAAAATGTCCGAGCGGCCTCCAGGTCGTGAACCGGGAGGGCGAGGTGGAAGGGCAGGTGGGGCATGGGTCTCTCCTGATGCGTGACCGACGGGTTACAGCATATGGCGCAAATCGGCCAGTGTATACGTGCCCGGCAGCTCCCGTCGCTCCGCCATGGCATCTACCACCTGGGTGAGGAGAGCGTTGAGCGGGGTGGCAATCCCGAGTTGTTGTCCCAGCTCGTGGACCCGACCGTTGAGATAGCGCGCCTCCGTTCTGCCCCGCCGGCAGAACACGTCCTGCCACATGGACGGGAAAACATGGGTCGAGCGAGCGGGCAACGGCTGTGGGGTAAAGTCGGTCCGCCGAAATGCGGTCACCATATCCGGCAAGGGCTGGTCTCCGGGCAGGGTTTTGAGTTTGATCTCGGCCCGAGCCAGGACGTGCTGGGCTTCTGCCAGCATGTCGCCGCACAAGCGGCGCGAGGCCGGGTCGTTCAGCAGTTCCGGCCCGGAGCGGTCGAGAATCGCGGCCGGCGCGTTCATCAGATTGATGCAAAATTTTGCCCACTTGCAGGCTAGAATATCGTCCGTCAGCGCCCCGCCCAGCTTGGCGGCTTGCAGGGCGGCCACGACCTGTTCCGCGGTCTCGTCAAGACCGCCGGGATAGCGGCCAATCACCAGCGAATTACCACCCAAGTGACCAACCTCACCGGGAAAGACAAAACGGGCCCCCAGATGCAAAGCCACGCCATAGACATGGCTGAAATGCCCGGTCACCAGCTCTTCATTGGTCATAGTATTTTGGAGACAGAAAATGGGAGTAGCGGGCGGAATTTTGGCGCGCAGCTGCTCAAGGGCCACCGGGGTGTCATAGGTTTTGACACACAGGAAAACAACGTCGTCCGGCTGGAACTGCCAATCGTCCAGAGCGGAACAGGCCGCTGGCGTGGTCACAAACTCGCCATAC
>WTHD01000341.1 GCA_011523265.1 Candidatus Binatota bacterium | reverse complement strand
GAGGAATGATCAGAATGCCGACGCCCAGACGGGCCATGATCTCGGACGACTCGGGTGACACCGCGGCGGCATACGTCCGGCCCTTAAAGGATTTGAACGGCTTGGGACGGATATCTTTCTTGGGCTGGGTATAATACTGGCCCTGATACTCGCAGTAGCCCTGTTCGAGTCCGGTCAGGACCATATCCGCGGCCTCAACAAAGCGTTCGCGGGACTCGCCCATATCGACCCGGAAGCCCTCAAACTCGACCTGCCCGGCGCCACGTCCAAGCCCCAGAATCAACCGCCCGTCGCACATATCGTCCAACATCGCAATTTCTTCTGCCGCCCGCATGGGATCGTGCCAGGGCAGCACGACGACCATCGAGCCCAGCTTCACTGTCTTGGTCCGACCGGCCATATAGGTCAGGAACTGAAGGACATCAGGCACCATGGTGTAATCGGTAAAGTGGTGCTCAACGCTCCAAATTGAATCAAAGCCCAGCGGCTCGGCCAAATCAGCCAGCCGCATTTCATTTTTGTAGACCTCATAGTCCGAGACCTTCTGATCCGGGTTCTGGCAGATTGCGGCCATGCCAATCTGCATCGGCGAATCGAGTTGTGTCATGCTGTGTATCCTCCTTCGGGTCGTAGCAATCTTCTAACGCTCGTCTTCAGAAGCTCGGCAGCATAGCGCAGGTGAAAAAAGAAAGATAGCTGGCGATCCGCTGTCACGTGGATGCTGAAAACTACCCTACAAGATCGAAGAGCAGTTTGAGCTTTACATTTAGGATGCGTCGTATAGTAGGTTGCGTAGAGGGGTGAGCTGTATGAGCAAGCGACAATCTCGACAGGTATTGTTCGGAGCACTGCTGGCGACCGTCCTCGTGTGGGGTTCTCCGGCCGCTGGACAAGAATGGACGCAATCGAAGTGGGGGCCGGAGGACGAGATCGGAAGCGCGAACTACATCACGCCCGAACGCGTGAAGCTCGCGGCCAGCCTGGTCAAGACCGGCAAGACGTACGCGCTCGGGATGGTGACCGGTCCCGACACGCCGGCCTACCCGCCCCGCCACTACAAGGTGTACGTCTGGAATACCGTGCTGGGGGGACCGAACGAGCTTACCACCACCGACGACTTGGCCGTTACCTGGCTGGGGGTCGGCAGCCAAATCGACGGGTTCGGTCACGTCGGCATCGATCACGTGCATTACAACGGCTGGAAGACGCAGGACTTCCTCTCGCTCACGGGCATCAAGAAGTTCGGCGTGGAGAACATCCCACCCATCGTGGCGCGCGGCGTGCTGCTGGATATGACGAAATACTATGAAGTTGACATCGTGCCCAACGGTACGGCCTTCAACAGCAAGGAGATCGACGAGGTCGCGAAGAGACAAGGAGTAGAAATCCGCGAAGGCGACGTGGTGTTGTTCCACACCGGCT
This sequence comes from Candidatus Binatota bacterium, assembly GCA_011523265.1. Lineage (GTDB taxonomy): Bacteria > Desulfobacterota > Binatia > Bin18 > Bin18 > Bin18. The sequence goes on along the minus strand of WTHD01000341.1, from coordinate 8,175 downwards.
GGCTGAAGCAATTCGCGCAGATGGGTGAGGGCGAGCCGAAGATCGGCTTCCCCGAACCGGGCATCGGTGTCGAGGGTGCGCGCTACCTGGCCGGGAAGGGTGTCGTTGCGGTCGGGGCGGACACCTGGGCGCTGGAGGCCATTCCGTTCGAGAAGGAGGCCGAGCGCTTTCCGGTCCACCAGGAGCTATTGGCCAAGAACGGCACCTATATCCTCGAGAATATGAACACGGCTGCGCTGGCCGCAGATGCGGCCTACGAGTTCATGTTCGTGCTCGGCACGCCGCGCATGGCCGGGGCGGTGCAGACGATAGTCAATCCCGTCGCGATCCGCTGAAGCAATTTGACCGGAACGCCGTATATTGGTATTACTAATCGCTCAAAGAAATAATACCCAGGCAATGCAATGGATACTGTTTCGTTAAAGATGCCCGCTCCGCTTGCCGCCGACCTCGCTGAAATGGCGCAACGGAAAGGTGTGAGCAAGTCCGCACTGATTCGTGATGCCCTGGAAGCCTACCTGCAAGCGAACGGAGCCGAACGAGCCGAGTCCGCTCTGTCGCAGGTGGCCGACCTCGCAGGCATACTGTCCGGCCCCGAAGACCTGTCCGTCAACAAGGATTACTTGCGGAATTTCGGTCGGTGAAAAACCATATCATTCTCGATACCGGCCCACTGGTCGCCCTGCTGAATCGACGCGACCGGTATCATCGCTGGGCGAGGCAGCAGTGGGCGCAGATTGCTCCGCCGCTGTTCACTTGCGAAGCGGTCCTCGCCGAAGCCTTCTTCCTGGCCCAGTCATTTACGGGAGGACAAGCAGCTGTGCTCGACTTGGTCGGGCGAGGTGTTCTGGACCTGTCGTTTCACTTATCCGAAGAAACTGCTGCTATCTCCCGGTTGCTGAAGAAGTACCGAGATGTTCCCATGTCTCTCGCAGACGGCTGCATCGTCCGGATGGCCGAACAACACGCACGAGGCGTCGTGTTTACTTTAGACAGCGACTTTACAGTCTACCGTAAGAACGGTCGCCAGCTTATTCCGACTTTGGGACCGACATCATGAGCACGGTCGGCCAGCGAAAAATTCTCTACCGGGACAGGCTCGGTCACCGCTACTCCGATCACTGACAAGTTCGGTCGCCTACTGAAACCGGCGGGCGTCTTCTCCGGCGTAGCGCGCAACCACTGTATCAATCTGTGATGTCCGTTCCACCTTGTCGAGGACCTCGGCCAGACGGCGGGCGGGAATGGCACACGTCATCTCGGTGGCCTGCATGCCGGTTCGCGCCCGGCTCAGCGCGCAGCCGACACTCACGGCGACCTGGCCGTCTTTCGCCATGGCCACGATATGACACTGCGGTTTGCCCTCGATCTTGAGATCGGGCAGGGCGTCCGAGAGCACCATGGCGGCGTGCGGGTTGATACGGAGCAGCACAACGTCGGGATCAATCGGCGTTTGTGCCAGCGGTCCATAAGTAACGGCCCCAGGCTTGTCCGCTACGGTTGGAATATGAGGGAAGACCTCCTCCGCCACCCAGCCGCTGTCCAGCAAGGTCGCCACGTCTTGTCCCTGGGCGGCCTCTTCCAAGGTTTTGAAACCGTGGGTGAGGCTGCCCACGCTACAGTTGCCGTGGTCTTCGGCAACTGTACTGAAGGTGCGTTCTCCGGCCTTGATCCAGAAGACACAGCCGGCGGGTACCCGCCCGGTCCGCCCATCCGGTGTTGGTTCGGCCAGCGGCTCGTCAAAGGCCGGAATGTTTTCCGGCCGGGCCGAACTAAAGGTAATCGCCAGCGGCGGCGCCACCGGGCGGAGCGCCTTGGTGAGGCGCTCGGCTAAACTGTTCCAATCTGCTGTGGTCATTGCCTTCACTCCTTCGGAGAGCACACGCTCTCACGTTTCAATAATCCGGAACGCGTGTGCGCCGATCTCGGTCGAGACCTCAATCTCGCCGTCCTGCACGCTCCAGTTGTTCCAGGCCTGACCATCCATGAGCACCCGACAGATACTCGGCTGCTCCAGGTTCTTGACGCGGAAGCTGGTCGGTCGTCCCTGGGCGGCCGGGTCCGCCGTATAGGTCCGCAGGACCAGGGTCTTCTTCTCCTGGTCGTAATACGCCTGCGACAAACCCATGCTTGGAAAGTCCACCCCGTACACGGTGGGCTGGTCGAACTTCTCCAGGTTCGGCTCGGTATAGATGCGCGACCACGCGCCTGGACCGCCGACCTCGGCTACCATCAGATTGGCGTTATACTGCCCGCGCGGATAGGGCTCGTTCAAGCCAAAGCCATAATAGAACTCGCCCGTGTCCCGATCCCAGGTTGGCTCGTAGTTGGCCTCGGCATGGGCGCGTATTTTCCTGACCGTCTCCGCGTCACCCAGATCCTGGGCCAGACTCAGGGCGCGGACCGTCATATACGGATGATCCTCGGTCGCACCGGGCGCGAAGGTTATATGCGCCGTGCCGTCCGGCTTTTCGATCAGATAGTCTCGCTTGACGGTCTCATAAAAGCGGGTGGCCATGGCCCGGTCGTTCGGCAACAGGTAAAATCCCCACATAATCCAGCTAAAGACGGCCGGCAGGGTGTTATTGTAATCAATCAACGGGTCGTAATAGATGGTCACCCACTCGGGTAGGAGCGGATCTTCGGACGGGGCAATATAGTTTTTCCTGGCGTACTCGTACCACTGCTCAAACGCGCGAAACGTATTGCCGTTATAGAAGATGTCGTAAAGCCTCAGACCGAGGCTGGTGACCGTGAGTCACAGCGGCCACACTTTGGTGTTCTCTCAATGCGAGCCTTCGGGTCTGCCACACCACTGATCGCTGATGTACTCGTTCATGCTGGTGTGGGTGTAGTGAAAGGTGTGCTCGCCGTTATTCACGACGCTAAAGCCGTCGTTATATTTTTTGTCACCCGACACATACAGGTGGAGGCCCATGGTCAGCGACAGAAAGCCTTTATAGTAAATCGCCCCGGCGGCCTTGATCGGGTCGGGCTCATAGCCCCACGGCTCAACCCCGTTTGCGGCCCAGCCCGGCGTGTCATATTTTCCGCGCAGTTCGTTGGGAATGAGCAGGGGGAAAAACTCGTCCGGATAGTGCTCGCGCTGCGGGTCGGGGCCGATCTGCTCGGACCAGTCATAGGTTCCCCAGTAGTCGGTAATCCGGTCAACCAGGCTTTCCAGAATCTTGCCGTACACCTCGCGCCAGGCCGGCGTGATGTCGCTCATCAGGGCGACCGCGTAGGATGAGTCTACGGCGTCGAAGCGATGAAAATTCCCCATGGGGGGCAGGCTTTTGTCGTCCCACATGTCAGATGGCCGACCGTCCTTGGACCAGTCGTCATCCACCATGGCCTTGCGGTACAGGTATTTGAGCCAGCCGCGCGCCCGTTCGGACAGCTCGGTCTGGACCGTCTCGTCTGCCATAGCGCCCTCCTCTCGTTTTGTCGCTCATATTTGAGCCCATGACACTCTGCATTTAGCCACGTACGCTTGAGAAAAACAATCAGAGCGGTCTATACTCAGCGCCGATCACCTGGCGGTCTTCTGCGGACCCGACTTTGACGACGAGGAGGGAATGCCCATGTCCAACGCTGATCTCTCACCGCTGTTCCAGCCCATCAAGATCGGCAAGTTGAACCTCAAGAACCGGATCGTGATGGCGCCGATGTGCTCGCGTTTGCCGACGGCGGACGGGGAGGTCACGCAGGCATTGATCGATCACTACGCGGTGCGCGCGAAAGGCGGCGCCAGCATGCTCATCATCGAGTTCGCCCACGTCGACGAAAAGCTCTCGTCGGCGGAATGGGGCATGCTGAGCGCGAGCAGCGATCGCTATCTGGTGGGCCTGAGCCTGCTCGCCGAGACCATTACCCTCAACGGCGCGCGGGCGTGCCTGCAACTCGCACATGCCGGCCGTCAGAGTTCGTATGCGCAACCCTGTCTGTCGCCGTCCGCCATTCCGGACAAGGTCTACGCAGCGCTCTACGGCGATCGCTATCAAGTCCGGGAGATCACGCCGGACGAAATCGAGGAAGTGCTCGACAAATTTGCCGAAGCCGTGCGGCGCGCCAAGAACGCCGGTTTCGAAGCGGTCGAGATCCATGGCGCGCACGGCTATCTGCCCGGTACGTTTCTGTCGCCTTACGGCAATAAGCGCACCGACGAGTGGGGCGGATCGCTCGAGAACCGGGCGCGCTTTTCGCTCGAGATCGTGCGCCGTTCCCGCGCGCTGGTCGGTCCCGATTTCCCGATCATCTATCGGTACAACGGCGACGATTTCTCGCCCGAGGCGTTCGCCATGGAAGAAGCCCGCGAGTTCGCCCTGATGCTGGAGGCGGCAGGCATTGATGCGCATCACGTGTCGGGGTCGATCGGAGAGAGTTGGGAGGAGTGCTGTGCGCCCATCTACGCGCCGCGCGGCAACCTCGTGCATCTCGCCGATGCGGTCAAGCACGTCGCGACCCTGCCGATCATCACCGTAGGCGCGATCGACGTTCCGATGGCGGCGGAGGTGGTGCGTGACGGAAAAGCCGACATCGTCGCTATCGGCCGCGGTTTTCTGACCGACCCCGAGATCCCCAACCACGCCGCAACGGGTGACGTCAGGGCCGTCCGGCCGTGCATTCGCTGCAACGAGAGTTGTCTGAACGGCGAGATGCTGGGACGCCCGCAACGCTGTGACGTGAATTTCCAGTGCGGGCGCGAGAGCACCTATCCGATGCGCGCCGCCGATACACGCCGCCGCGTGGTCGTGCTCGGCGGCGGCGCTGCCGGCATGGAGGTGGCGCGGGTCGCCTACCTGCGGGGGCACGAGGTCACACTGTTTGAAAAGACCGATCGATTGGGCGGCCAGCTTCAAATAGCCGCGCAACTCGGTTTCAAGGACGACCTGCGCGCGCTGATGGATCATATGGCCTACGAGGTCACGCGCCTGGACATCGCCATCCGCATGGAGACGGAGGCGACACCCGAGCTGATCCGCCCGTTGAATCCGGACCTGCTGATCGTAGCCTGCGGTGTGCAATCGAAGTTTCGCGATGTCTCGGGTGTCGATCTGCCGCACGTCTCCTTTCCCGTCGACCTGCTGGAAGAGAAAGCGACGGCGGGCGACCGCGTCATTGTCGTCGGTGGCGGCTGGCTGGGCTGCGACATTGCGGTCTACCTCGCCCGCCTCGGCAAAAAGGTCGTGCTGACCACCGTCAAGGAAGCCGCCGACGATCTCATTCCCGATCTCGAGCCCTTCAGCCGTAAAGTGTTCATGGACATGATGATCGGCAACGGCGTCGAGATTAAGGGCAACCACCGCATCGCCGAGATCACGCAGTGGGGCGCTCGGTTCACCGGCGATGACGGCCAGATCATCGATCTCGAAGCTGACACCGTCGTGCCGGCCTGGGGTTTCCGGCCCGACAGGGAATTCGACGGTGTCGCGCAAGAACTCGCACCCGCGTCGCGCTTCGTCGGCGATTGCGTGCGGCTCGGCAATCTGCGCAGCTGTATCTGGCCGGGGTTTCTTGCCGGGTACGAGGCGTGAGGATTCCCCTGAAAGGAGGAGTGGCTGATGGCTACGCGACGCTATACCTGGCCCGACGGGCACTGGGACTGGCCCATACACGTGACGCATAAGCACGGGGTGCGGTGCGGCGAGATGATCTTCTTCGGCGGCCAGGTCGATCTCGACTCCGCGGGCAACGTCCGCAATCCGGGTGACCTCACCACGCAGACCCGGGCCGCGATGGCGTACATCCGCGTCATTCTGGCCGAGCTCGACGCGGACATGGCCGATCTCGTCAAGCTCATCTGTTTCTACGTTCACGAGCGCGACGAGGATCGGGATCGCCTGCTCGCGGCAGTCGCGGCGGCGCTCGGCGAGGGGCCGGGACCGGTGATCTCTCTCGTTCCACTGCCGGCGCTCGCTTATGAGGACATGGTCGTCGAGATCGAGGGCGTGGCGATGCGCGGCACCGACGGTGCGCGTCTGGCGCGCACGGCGTCCAACGCCGGGACACCGACGCTCCTGCCCGCCCCGTTCAGTCACGCCTTGCGATGCGGCCGCATGCTGTTCGTCGGCGGACAAACGGCGCTCGATGCCGATGGCGTCGTCGAGGCCGGCGATCTCATCGCGCAGAGCCGCCTGGTTGCGGAGCGTATCGGTGTGCTGCTCGGTGACCTCGGGGCCGGTTACAACGACGTCGTCAAGGTCAACCGGTACTACGTCGCCGGTGGCACGGCCGCAGAATGGGAGGGCTCGGCGCTGGCGGTCGCGAGTTACTTTGCAGAACCCGGGCCCGCGGCGACCGGCATTCCCATCCCAGCACTTTTCCGCGACGGATTGATGATCTCCGTCGAAGTGACGGCCGTACTGGATGAGGACGGCGACCCTCGGCCGCGCCAGCACGCCTGGCCGGACGGGCATTGGGACTGGCCGGTGCACCTGCCCTATAAGCACGGCGTCAGGCACGGGAACATGGTCTACGTTGGCGGTCAGGTGTCGATCGATTCGAAAGGCGCGGTCATCGATCCCGGCGACCTCGTCACGCAGACGCGCACCAGCATGGCGAATATCGCCAGGGTGCTCGGCGAGTTCGGCCTCGGGCTGAACGACGTCGTCAAGGTGACGGCGTTCTACGCGGGCAATGCGTCGGCCGAGGTTCTGCACGACAACCTGAGTATCCGCTCGTCCAGTTTCACCGAACCCGGGCCCGCCACGACGGGCATCCCGCTGCCGTGCCTGGCCTACGAAAAGATGGAGATCGAGATCGAAGTGGTGGCCATGACGGATTGAGGGGGCGTCTTCTCCGGCGTCGCGAGCAACCAGCGTATCAATCTGTGCTGTCCGTTTGACTGTGTCGAGGATCTCGGCGAGGCGGCGGGCGGCACCCGACTACTTCCCGCCTCTGGTCTGGTAATATCCGAAGGCGCTCCAGCCGCCGTCGATAACCATGACTTCGCCGGTCATGAAACCGGCGTCCTCGCTGGCGACAAAGCGCACGGCTTTGGCAATGTCCGCATTCGAGCCCAGCCGCCGTTGGGGTGTGCGCTTGATTAAATCGATCGCGGTCAGCTTGCCGTCCGCCTCAAGACCGTCGATCATGTCCGACTCGATATAGCCCGGCGCGATACAGTTGACGCGAATACCATACCTGGCCCACTCGATCGCCATGACCCTGGTCATGTGATCCACCGCGGCTTTCGAGGTGCAGTACCCGAGCGTGGCCGGGAAGGCGTTACGGCCCAAAATCGAACCGATATTGATAATGCAGCCGCCGCCGTGCTGCGTCATTTGACGTGCCGCAGCCTGGGAGCACAGGAAAATGGACTTCACGTTGATGTCCATATGCTGATCCCAGTTCTCTTCGGTCATCTCCAGCGTCAACTGCGGACGGGTGATGCCGGCATTGTTGACCAGAATGTCAACCGGTCCGAGCTGCTCCTCAACCTCGGCAAACAGGCGCGTGACCTCGTCCGCCCGCTCGACATGGCAGCCGAAGGCGCTCGTCTCTCCCCCCGACTTGTGATCTCGGCAACCGTCTCTGCCGCATTTTCGGCCCGGGTCGCCACGCAGGCCAGCCGTGCGCCGGCCTCCGCCAGCTCAATCGCAATCGGTTTGCCAAGACCGCGGCTAGCACCGGTCACGACGGCGACTTTTCCAGAAAAAATACCCATGTTCTATTTCTCTCGTGGATGTGCGACCTGGACGAGCGCGTACTCCCTCCGCCAGGAAAGTTCATGGGGCTGGCACCTAACCATTTGGGATCTCCCGGAAGCAGTGCTTTCCCTCCTCATAGGCAGATAAAGGACCGAGGACGTAGAACTGGAACTGGGTGTAGCTATTCGGAACGCCCTGCCCTTGGGACGGGTTCTGCTGAAGGTGGTAGGATGCCTGGTCATCGAAGGGGATCTCTCTGTACCTCCGCTGGTTCCAGGTGTCGGGGATATCATCAGCCACGGGGCGGACATATATAGAGGGGGCGCGACCATCAACGAGCTTGTCGCTGCGATGCCATTCCCCGGTGGTGAAGAGGCCATACACAATTGCCCACTCACGGACTAAATACCAATTCGTTCCTGGATGCTGGGATTGTACCCAAGTTCGGAAGCAGCCGTCGCCATCCAAAAAAGAATCCACCGCCGGGGGTAGGTTCTCCCTATATTCACATGTAATTGTTCTC
>WTHD01000294.1 GCA_011523265.1 Candidatus Binatota bacterium | reverse complement strand
GAATACGCCGGCTATTGAGCAATTGGCCGGTGAGGGCACGCAGGTCTTGGTGACGGCTGACTGCGGAGCAACCAGCCATCAGGAGATTGCGCGGGCGCAGCAACTCGGTATCGATGTGATCGTGTGTGATCATCATCACGTCCCGGAGGAAAAACTACCGGCCTATGCGGTGCTGAACCCGATGGAAGCCGGTTGTCCATTCTCCTTTTCCGGGCTGTCCGGGGCAGGCGTTGCGTTTTATTTGCTCATGGGGCTGCGGATGCGGCTGCGCGAGCAGGGGGAGCAGCCCGTGCCTGACCTGCGGCTCTATTTGGATTTGGTCTGTCTGGGAACGGTGGCCGACCTCGTGCCCTTGATTGAAGAAAATCGTGTGCTCGTCACTCACGGTCTGAGACAAATCGCAACCAGCCAACGCCCTGGTATTCGTGCGCTGCGGGCGGTGAGCGGTGATGACGATGTGACGGCGAGCTATATCGGCTTTCGTCTCGGACCACGCATCAATGCCGGGGGGCGACTGGCCGAGGCGCACAGGGCGGTTGAACTGCTCACGACAACGGATGCCGAACGCGCCCGGCTGCTGGCTGCTGAGCTGGACAAGGAAAATATCGCCCGCAGAGCCATTGAAGAAGAAATATTGCAACAAGCGATTGCCTTGGCGCAAGCCCAGCTTGCACAGGGCCTGCGCTACAGCTTTGTCTTAGCCTCCCCCGAATGGCACCCTGGGGTGATTGGCATTGTTGCGTCCCGCTTGGTCGAGCGCTTTGGACGGCCGACCATCCTCATTGCGATTGACGGTGATACGGGCAAAGGGTCGGGACGGAGCCCCGCAGCTTTCCACCTGTATAAAGGAATGCAGGCGTGTGCCGAGCACTTGGCTGGTTATGGCGGGCATCGCCAAGCCGCCGGGCTGTCGATCCGGGCGGCGTCAATCGCGACCTTTGCCGACCAGTTTGAAGCGGTTGTGCGTCAGCACCTGACGCCTGATGATCTTGTCCCCATTATTGAGTTTGACGCCGACCTTGATGTCGCGCTGGTCGGACCGGACTTGCTCGATGAGTTGTACCGTCTTCAGCCCTGTGGGCCGGGCAATCCAGAACCGGTGTTTCGATCCTCGCAGACTGAAGTGGTCAGTGCCCGTATCGTGGGCGATCAGTCCCATGGCAAAGCCGGGCACCTCAAGCTCGTGCTGCGCTCTTCCCAAGGTGGACCGCCTGTTGATGCTATCGGGTTTGGGATGGGCGACCGTCCGATTGTTCCCCGCCAACAGGTTGATATACTCTACACGCCAACGCTGAACGTCTGGAATGGGCAGGCGAGTCTCCAGCTTCGCCTGCGCGATCTGAAAGTTCACTAACCCTGCGAAATTACACGGACATTGACGATTAAGGGGGGGTGTGGTATACCCCAGCACCTAATCTGAATTACGTGGGAAATAGAGAGCTGTGGAAGAAAAAGAAGAAGTGCTGCTCAATAGCCGTCAGGTGGCTGCGCTCCTTGAGTTGAGCCCGGATACGGTCAACGAGCTTGCCCGGAAGAACATCCTCCCAGGTGTCAAACGGGGCAGGCAGTGGCGGTTTCGTCAGCAGGACATCACGCTTTTTAAGAAACAGCAGCAGAAGCAGGAAGCCGCCTAGACTGCGAAGGGGGATAGCGGGTGCTGGCTACACAGAATGAGCGGGATACCCGGCACGCTCACGAAAGCAAGATTTACTCCGAGTTTTCCCATCTCTACGATAAGATCTTCGCTCGTTTTTTTACCGACCGTATCTCTGCGGTCATCCAGGGCCTCAATATTCAACCCAATGCCAGTGTGCTCGAAGTGGGGGTCGGGACCGGCCTGTCCATGGAGGCCTACCCGCTCCATTGTGAGGTGACCGGGGTAGACCTTGCTCCTGACATGTTAGAGCGTGCTCAGCAACGGGCGGACGAGAACCAGTGGCGCCATTTTCATTTGCTGACGATGGACGCCATGAACCTCGACTTTCCAGACAACTCTTTTGACTATGTGACCTCGTTTCACGTCATTAGTGTCGTGCCTGACCCCGTACGGATGATGCGCGAAATCCACCGGGTCTGTAAGCCGGGCGGAAAAATCGCCATCATCAATCATTTCCGCTCGACCAAGCCGATTCTTGGTACCCTTATTGGCGCCCTCGACCCTCTCACCAGACGGCTGGGCTGGAGCGCCTCACTGCGCCTGAAACAAGCCTTTGCCAATGTTCCTATCCGCATTGAGAAGCGGTATAAAACCCACCCGATGTCCCTGTTTACCGTGGTGCTGGCCGAAAACCTGAAGAATGGTGTCGCCCCGGAAAACAGCCCGAACAGGAATCTCGGGACAGTCGACCGGAACGGGACCCGTCCCGTGTGATTGCACGTCCCCACCACGAGTGTCCCTGGCTTACCGGGATGGTGTTTCCTAACCGTGATTTGAGAAATTTGCCGGTCTGCCCACCGCAGCCAAGAGCAGATGGGGGAAGTCCACGGTCATGCCATCAACCCCGGCGTCAATGGCCGCGCGCATCATATCGGGGTCTTTGACCCCCCATGCCCGGACTTCGAGGCCTACGGCTTTCCAGGCCGTGACCAACTCCCGGGAAAGGAATGGGGCTGGCGGGCAGATTTGATCAAGCCCGGCGTCCAGCACGCGCTGGGTGGTTTCCGGTTTGGCATCGATCGTCAACGAGCCAACTTTCGCCGTGGGTGCATGGGTCTTGAGATTGTGGACAATGGAAAAGAAAAACGACGAGAAGGTGACTTGGGCCAGCAGCCCCATGTCGCGGACCATGTCGAGCACCCGGAGTTCTATACCGCGCTGCTTGACTTCGAGCACCAGGTGGGTCCGTTTGCCGTAATGCGCGAGTGTCTCTCGGAGTAGGGGGACCCGCGCGCCCGCATAGTCTGCGCTGAACCAGGAGCCCGCATCGAACTCCTTCACGACCGACCAGGGGGTATCATGCACGACCCCCGACCCATCGGTCGTCCGGCTCAGATTTTTGTCATGGATGAGAACCAGTTCGCCGTCACTGGTGGAATGCACATCGGTCTCGATCGCGTCCACGCCGATCGACAGCGCCCGGTCAAAGCTGGCCCAGGTGTTCTCCGGAGCGAGCGCCGCGGCGCCGCGATGTCCAATCACTTGCATGAGAAAAACCGCCGCCCGGACAAATCTCCGCTCCCCGCGCCTTAATTCAACTCCTGACTCGAATAGCCCAAAATACGCCGCGCGATAATAAGCAGGTTGATCTGCTGGGTCCCCTCATAAATATCGCTGATCTTGGCGTCCCGCATCCATTTTTCGAGCAAGGTTTTGCGTGAATAACCCAACGGGCCAAGCAGTTCGACGGCCTTCTGCGTGACCTGGGTCACCATACTGCCGGCTTTGGCTTTGGCCATGGAGGCTTCGAGATTGTTCTGGATACCCTGATCCAGCATCCAGGCCGCCCGCCACGTCAACAGCCGCGCGGCCTGGAGATTGGCCTCCATATCCATAAAGTCCCGCTCAAGCGTGGTCAGCTTTGTCGACGGAGTGGTATAACGGATGGTGATGCCTTCTGCTTTAAGCGTCTCGCGAACATAATCCACCGCGGCCCGCGCCACACCAAGCGCACTTGCCGCAACCAGCGGCCGGGTGGCGTCAAACGTGGCCATGACCCCCTTAAAACCCGTGGTCGATTGCTTGACCTCTGCCTTGCCGAGAATATTATCGAGCGGAATCCGGCAGTCTTCAAAGACGAGCATCGCCGTGTCTGAGGCGCGGATACCCATTTTGTCTTCCACTTTGGCGACCGTCATGCCGGGGGTGTGGTGATCTACCACAAAGGCTTTGATCCCCGCGCGCCCAGCCGACTTATCCACCGTGGCCCAGACGACCACAAAACCCTCTGATTTTTCGGCGGCCATGAGTCCGCTGGTGCAAAAGATCTTGGTGCCATTAAGAACCCACTGATCTCCGTCCTGCACCGCGGTCGTGGTGAGAGCGGCCGAGTCTGAACCACAGCCCGGCTCGGTAATCGCCATTGCGCCCCATTTTGGTTCCCCGTCACGGAAGCGGGACAGAAAGCGCTCTTTCTGCTCGGGAGTTCCGGCCGCCGCAACCGCGGCACCGCCGAGCCCCGGATGGGGAATGCTGAGATACAGACCGACATCGCCCCACGACAGTTCTTCAACCAGGACTGCCGAACGGACGGTGCGTTCCGAGGGGCGTCGTTCGCCGGCCTTCGCCTTTCCGTTCGCCTCCTTTTTTTGTTTGCTATCCCCGAAGCTGATCATATTTTTGGAGGCGCCCCACATCATGTTCAGCCATTCCGTCGGCTTTTCATGCTCGCGCTCGTCGTACTCGCGCGAGATCGGGCGCATGGTCCCGTCTGCAACGGCGTGGATCATATCCCGGTTTTTTTCAACTGCCGGGGAAAGGGAGAAGTCGATCATGGTCTGCCTCCAGTTTGAGTCTGTTCGGTCTGTAGGGTCTGTTGAGTCTGTAGGGTCTGTTTAGTCATTAGATCATGGCCAGTCCCTCAAACGTCGCAAATCCGCGTCCGTTCCGGAGCCAGAGTTCAACCGGATGGTCCCGAATATAGCCATGCCCGCCCAGGGTTTGGACGGCATTATCCGTCACTTTGAGGACCATACTGGCCGCGTAGTTCTTGGCCAGACACGCCTCGCGGGTCGCATCTGCGCCTATGTCGATTTTCCAGGCCGCCTCCCAGACGAGCAAGCGGGCCGCGTCGATTTCCATGGCCATCTCGGCCAACATAAAAGCGATAGCCTGTTTCTGGGCAATGGCCGTGCCAAAGGCTTTCCGCTCCTTGGCATATTCCCGCGCATACTCATAGGCGGCTCTGGCCACGCCAACGGCCATGGCCGAGAGGGCGACCCGCGAGCGGTTCAACACGGGTTGGATAGCACCTTGTAGTTGTGAGGAAGCAGGGACGCGGCAATTGTCCAGGCTCAACTCATACGTGGCCACCGCTTTGAGGCCCATATTCTTCTCTCGTTCACCTATATTCAGTCCTGGCGTATCCTGAGGGAGAAGAAAGGCGGTGATACCAGTGTCTCCCCTGGCATAGACCAGGAGATAGGCCGCCTCGGCGGCAAGCGGTACAAAACATTTGGTGCCGTTCAGTACAAACTCGTCGTTGTCCTGCTCGGCCGTTGTCGCGAGTTCATTGAGATCAAAGCCGAAGCGCGGCTCCATAACTGCGGCCGTACCGGCTGTGAAATGGGGGCCGACATAACAGCCGAGAATCTGCGCCTTTTGCTCGTGTGTCCCTCGTGCCATGACCGGATAGGTCACCAGTTGGGGCGAGAGAATATGGAGCGCCAGAGAGAGGTCACCCCAGGCCAACTCTTCACAAATAAGCGATCCTGTAACCGCCGAAGACCCTGCGCCAGCACCACCGTACGCCTCAGGAATCGTGCTTTGCACCAGACCGAGTTCCCAGGCCTGCTGAGCCACCGAGGTGGGGAACATCCCGCTCTCATCCGCCTCGTGAGCAAGCGGGCGGAGCCGTTCACGGGCAAATTCCGCAACCGTGTCGCGAATCAGTTGTTGTTCGTCGTCGGGTTGAAAACCAAGCATACCAGCCGTCTCCTCGTGATTCCTATCCCTGCGTCGCTCCTAGCTTAGCACAAAAAGGGAGAATTGAACCTTGACTCTCATATGCCCAAGTGGGATGTTGAAGCATCAACATCATTCCACACGGAGGGAAGACTATGGGCCTACCAAATGGCGTGCATCATCTGGCGGTTTGTACCAAGAATATGAAGGAGCAGATTGAGTTTTTTACCCAGGTCGTCGGTATGGAACTGGTTGCGCTGTACTGGATGCATGGCGTGAAGAATACCTATCACGGCTTTGTCCGACTGGGCGACAGCTCGTCCATTGCCTTTGTCCAGGGCCCGGAGAGTGGCGAGATTCAACCCCAAACCGGGGTCTCCCACGCGAGTTGGACTGCGGGTCTGGTGGCCCCTGGTGCCATGCAACATCTGGCGCTCAATGTCGACACGGAAGAAGATTTGCTGACCATGCGGGACCGCGTCCGCTCGCACGGACACTGGGTCATGGGGCCGCTGGATCATGGTTTTTGCAAGTCCATTTATTTTGCCGGACCAGAGGGCATGATGCTCGAATTCTCGACTTCCGAGGGCGAAGCGATTGATGCCGAATCCTGGATCGATCCCGAGGTGGTGAAACTCAACGGCATCAGTCTGGAAGAGCTGGAACAGTATAAAAATCCTCCGGCATTCGAGTCTCAAGGAGGCGCAGTCCAAAACCCCGAAGTGGATTTGAATGACCCCCCGATGCAGTTTCCGCCGGGTCAAGAGGTGGTCTATTCGATGTCAGATAAGGACGTGACTGAAAAACTGAGCGAGACGACACCGCCCGTCCAACCAAATCACTGACGACGCGACCGCAGGAGGGGATATGGCCGTACAGCACGAGGGCTCGCCATCACGGCTGATTGCCGTCAATGACTTTGCCTGGCAGGAATTGATGCCGGGCGTGCAGGCCCGCAGCTTGTGGGTTGATGAAAAAACCAACCGCCGGGCGCTGATGACGCGGATCACGCCCGGCCTACAAATGCCCACCCACAAGCATGTGGGCGATGAGTTGGTCTATCTCATTGAAGGGACACTGTCGGACGAGTTTGGCACGATCACCGCGGGTAATATGGGTTATCGGCCTGACGGCTGCGTCCACGGCGTATCGAGTAGCACTGGGGCAACTGCCATTGCGATTATCACCGGTGGGGTGGAGCCCGCGACCGAACGAGGGGATGCCCCGCCGTCCCGGGTCTTTTCGCTGAGTGGGCTGGAATGGGTTGAAGCCCGGCCGGGTATCCGCCTGAAATCCATTTGGGAAGATCAGGCAGCCGGGCGGCGGGCAGTGCTCGCGCGCTTTGAGCCGGGATCGGTGCTGCCCTTGCATCGCCATAATGGGGATGAACTCATTTTTGTGATCGAAGGGGAAAACGAGGATGAGTCCGGTCCGGTGCCAACCGGGAATATGAGCTATCGACCCAACGGCTGTACCCACACCGTCACAAGCAAAAACGGGGCGACGGCCCTGAATTTTGTCTGGGGCGGGGCAGAGATGATTGAGTAGGCGTCTGCGTCAAAAAATTTTCATCTCAAGCCTTAAGGATTACCGGGCTGTCCAGTTGCCAGAGCCGCCAGCCCGGCTATGAAGCGTCCGCCTCACTCGTCCGCCCCAAGACCCATACCAGCGCGGCACCCAGGCTAACCCCCAGAGGGAGGAGAATAAGGGGTGGAACGCCAAAACCGGCTGGCAGATAGCCCAGACACAGCGAGACCGCTCCAACCGTGAGCGCGTATGGTAACTGCGTCCGTACATGAGTGATGACCTCGACCCCGCTGGCGGTGGCGGACAGTATCGTCGTGTCTGAAATCGGTGAGATATGGTCACCAAAGCAGGCACCGGCGAGGATCGCCCCGACCGTAGCCAGGACCGGAGGGCCGGTCGTCCCACCTGAAAGGGAGACGGCCAAGGGAACGACCAGCGGAATGAGAATGGCCATCGTGCTAAACGAGCTTCCGGTTGCAAAAGAGACCGCCGCTGCCACCAGAAATGTCAGCGCGGGCAGGCTCCACACGGTCACGCTATCGGTCAGTAAATTGGTCAGGGCATGAGCCGTACCTATGGTTTCGAGAGCCGATCCTAATCCCCAGGCCAGATACAGAATCACCAGCGCGCCAAAAATACGCCGCATGCCCTGCCAACTCGCCCGGAGCACTCCGGGGAGTGTGAGAGTATGGCTGGATAAGGACAGCACGACAGACACGACAAAAGCAACGCCGGCACCCAATGCCATAGACCGATAGGCATCAGCCGCCCCCATAATCGAGAGGAGCGTGGGATTGGCCGGACCACTCGCTCCTGCACTGGCTCGGCCATCCCAATATAAACAGACCAAAGTCGCCAAGAGGAGGCTCAGGATAGGGCCTGCCGCCAACCATACAGACCGAGCGGGCTCGGGCGTATTGTTCTGCTCGACAGTGAGTGTCGCGGCTCGCGTTTTATGTTCCAGACGGGCCATGGGCCCAAAGTCCCGGCCCGACAGGGCAACCGCGCCAACAAAAGCCAAAGAATAAATACTGTAAAAACGAAACGGCAGGGTGCTCACAAAGAAGACCAGGAGACCACCGGCAAGCGGAACACCGTCGAGCGCGTCGGCGAGCAGCCCCAACTCGTAGCCGATCCACGTTGAGATAACGGCAAACGAAGCCACCGGAGCCGCAGTCTAATCGACAATATAGGCGAGCTTGGCGTGCGAAATCTTGTGTCGATCATAGAGAGGCCGAAAGGTAGTGCCGACCATGAGGCAGTTGGCATAATCGTCAAAAAAGACGAACAGGCCGGCCAACCAACTGGCAGCCATAGCGCTCCGCGGGCCGCGAACGATCCGTTCCGCCTTGCGGACAAGCGTGAGAGTCCCGCCATTGTGTTCGATGACCGCGACCATGCCGGCCACCAGGAGTGAAAAACTCGTAATAAGAATATTGTCGGGATCAAGCGCCACGTGGAAGAGAAAACCGGCCGTTCGTGTGACCGCGGCCAGGGGATCGAGCTGGGTGGCGAGGAGCGCGCCGAACCCCAGGCCGATACTCAATGAGAGGCGAACCCGTTGGGTGACAATCGCTAGGCCAATAGTGACCAGCGGCGGGAGGAGGGTGAGGGGTGAGCCATACCATTCCATAGGGTGTGCACACCGGCGTGCTTACAAGCCCAGGCTCATGCCTCCATCAGCGATCAACATCTGGCCGGTGAGATACGACGCCAGCGGCGAGGCCAGAAACAATGCAATTCCTCCCATATCCTCCGGCGTCCCCCAGCGTTTCATGGGAATAGAGTCCAGCGAATCCTGATAGCGGCGCGGATGACCCCAGGTGACCTTGGTGATCTTGGTGGCAATTAACCCTGGAGCAATCCCGTTCACTCGAATGCCATCCCCGGCCCAGGCCTCGGCCAGAGTTTTGGTCAGGGTGACAAGCGCGCCCTTACTGGCGCTATAGGCGGGATTCCCCAACACCGAGAAAAAGCTCGCTCCCGAGCCGAGCACGATGATACTGCCCTGTGTTTTGGCCAGCATGGGCTGGAACTTGGTGCAACTGCTCATGACGCTCATGAGATTGACGTCCAGCACGCGCCTGAAGGTTGGCATCTGAAACTCGGCCCGCTTATACTCGACAATACCCTGTGAGGAGACCAGCACATTGAGTGAGTCAAAGGGCGGTTGCAGGGCTTCGACGTTGCTATCGC
This sequence comes from Candidatus Binatota bacterium, assembly GCA_011523265.1. Lineage (GTDB taxonomy): Bacteria > Desulfobacterota > Binatia > Bin18 > Bin18 > Bin18. The sequence continues at coordinate 347 of WTHD01000294.1, read as the reverse complement.
TTGACACGTCCCATTGGAAATAGTGCAGGCCGTCCAGCTCGGAGCCTTCTTCGTCTGCGTAGTCTGAGGCGCCTGCCCGGGTGCCAGAGACAAAAACCTGCGCGCCGTGGTCGCGAAAACTGCGGGCTATGCCGTTTCCTATCCCGCTCGACCCGCCGATGACCAGAACCGTTTTATTGTTGAAATCGATTTCATGCATGGCTGACTGCCCCTCTTCCGAAAATTGCCCATCCTGAGCGAAGCCAGCCCACTGTACCGAGTGTCACCCGGCTGAGAAAGGGCAGGGGAGGGCACGGGCGGCTTGCATCTCGACGCGCGGACAGGCATGTAAGAAGGCACGATTACAG
>WTHD01000123.1 GCA_011523265.1 Candidatus Binatota bacterium | reverse complement strand
CTCGCCATACTTGCCGGACATTTTCAGCCCGTCCGCCCGGATTTTCTCAATATGGGGCGGGTCCCCGATAAGCAGGACGGCAGCGCCGGCTTTTGCAAGATGGGCGCCGACCGTACTGCCGACCGCGCCTGCCCCGAAAATGACAAACCGCATCCGGTCTTCCTCCTGTACCGGGCGCTAGGGTATGCCGCCAACGGACAGGCGTCAAGAAAAGCGGGAAGGGAAGGAGTGTTTGCTCCCTTAACCTCCAGATTTCATAATCTCAGAGAATTCAGGATTTCTTTCGCGGCCATAGGACCAATGGCGGGGGGCCTTGGGGGCTGTCTTTCAGGCTGTGGCACAGCCGGCTGACGGCCTCTCCGAGCTGACGCAGGTGATCCCGGACGCGCTCGTCGGTAATCTCTCCGCTCTTCATCTGATCGGCCCGAACATACACGCTCCCTGGGACGATGTGCATATTGAACCAGGCCAATACCGGTTTCAGCTCCTGGTCGATGCTGAGGTAGTGATGGTCGGTATAGGCGTTCCCAATCAAACCCACGACCTTGCCCATAAAGGCTTCGACCGGAATATGGTCGAGCAGGTTCTTGAGGGCCCCGGTGTAGGAACCCCGGTAGATGGGCGTGCCGATGATATAGGCGTCGGCGGCATTGATGCGTTCAAGGACGTGGGGGGTATCGTCCGGGTAGTCTTCGGGTGGTCGCCCGTCACAAAAAGAGATGGTCACCTCACGCAGATCGATCACGTCGGTCGTGATATCCGGGGCGTGTGCTTGCGCGGCTGCCAGTGCGGCATCGACAACGGTCCGCGTACTGCCGCCGGCCGTCAGACTGCCTGAAATACCGAGCAGTGTGGTCATGGGTACTCCTTCTTCTTTCCCTTGCTATACCCCGTCACGTACCGAAAGAGAACCACTGCTTCCTAGTCAAGAGAGGTGCGCTGGACTGCTGTCCTGGTTTCAGCCAGGCGAAGAATAAGATTCGCGGCTTCCTCGGGGCCGTTATGTCGGCGCAGGGTGTGTTGCATCTGCTCTGCCCGGCGGGTGAAAGAATCCTGGCTGAGCAGGGTGTGGATGGCGCGTTTGAGTCGGGCGGTCGTCAGCAGACGCCGGTCCAACCGCAGACCGACTCCGGCGTCTACGCAGCGCTGGGCATTATCGGGCTGGTCCGCGCCGAGGGGGATGCACAGCAGCGGAATCCCGTCGGACAGCGCGGTCAGCACGGTGTTCACCCCACCGTGTGAGATAATCAGAGCCGGCCGGGTTTTCGGCTCTGCCTGGAGCGCCGTCTGCGGAATATACGACTCGATCCGCACGTTGGATGGAACCGCCGAGAAAAGATCGGGCGGACAACCGGGGCCAGTGGCAACCAGCCCGAAGACGTCGAGCTGACCGAGGGCGCGAATAATTTTTCGGAAGACGCTCAGGCGCGTATTAAAAACGGTGCCAAGGCTGACGTATATAAGCGGCTTGTTCGGTGGCACCTCCGCCAGCCAACCCGGCGTTTGCCAGTCAATCGGCCGGTCCCATACCGATGGGCCGATATAATGCACCTGGGGCGGCAGGTCGGACCGGTTGTAATCGTATTCCCGACTACAGGTATGGATGAGTAAATAGGGAGCGACGACCTGAGGGGAGAGTGGGTCGGCATGGCAAGGGAGACCGAGCTGGCGGCGATAGCGATTCAGGGCAAAGCGCCACGGAGCCATCAGCATCGTGGCCGTGCGGAGCGCGCCTTTGAGGCCGAGCCGGTAGGGAAGACGGAGGGCCGTGGGCATGGTTTCCGCGCGTGGAAAGCCGGCCGGAGGGGCGTGCAGGCTCGGGGACATGAAGTGGGTCATGGGGCTCAGCACGGCCCACGGCAATGCCTGCCGCTCGCAGAAGAGCTGGGCGGCAAAGGTCAACGGCCCGGCCACGACAACGCTGGGCTGGAAGACTTGAGCGAGCTGCCGGAGTTCCGGGATACGCGCGGGTATTGAGGCCATGAAGATGCGCAAAAAGTCGTAGCTGACGCGCAGATAATGGATACGCAGATAGCGAATGGGCGGGAAAAATTCCTCCAGGCGTTCTTCGGAGTAGTGGGGGCCGAGGGGATAGAATGGCAGGCCCTCGCGCTCGATGCGCTCCTGATACAGCTGGCTGGTGGCCAAGGCAACGGCGTGGCCCCTGGCCTGGAGGGTATGCATCACCGGCAGCAACGGATGGACATGACCCATGCCCGGCTCGGTGACAAAAAGGATGCGCTGGGGTGATATGGGGGGTGGAGAGGACTGGGCGACCATAACAGGTTTTTCTCTCTATCATGTACGCCGGGGCGTAGACGAGACGGCCAGAGGCCCACGTTTCCTACTAGAAACAGCACCGGACAAGAGCGAAATCACACGCCCGACTAGACGGAAGCGGCTCGGCTCAGTATGAAGGAGACAACGGTCCGGCGGCAGAGGTGGACCCCACATCTCGACCTGGCCACTGATTGCTATACGTGGAGGGCAGGATTGGAAACCAACGGGACGGGTGGTGGCTCGATTCGGGTAACTGGCGCGCGCCAGAACAATCTCAAAAACATCGATGTGCAGATTCCCCTGCACCAACTGACGGTGGTGACCGGGGTCAGTGGGTCGGGCAAGTCGAGCCTGGCTTTCGACATTTTGTACGCTGAGGGGCAGCGGCGCTACGTCGAGAGCTTCTCGGCCTACGCGCGGCAGTTTCTCGACCGGATGGACAAGCCCCAGGTCGAGCGCATTGACGGCATTCTGCCAGCCATTGCCATTGACCAGAACCGGCCGGTGCGGACCTCGCGCTCAACCGTCGGGACCATGACCGAGCTGCACGACCACCTCAAACTCCTGTTTGCCAAAATAGGCAGTCTGTACTGCCGGGAATGCGGTCAGCCGGTGGAGCGCGATTCGGCCGAGTCGGTGTACAAAAAGCTGCGCAAGGAAAAGCCGGACGGCTGCCGCTTTCTGGTCACGTTCAGCGTGTCAACGCCGGCCAGCCTGCCCTGGGAGGAAGTCCGCAACGGTCTGTTGCAGTCCGGTTTCCATCGAATCGTTGTGGCTGGCAAGCCGGTCGATATTCAGGAATTGGCAGATCGGCCCGAGGCGGAGCCGGAAACCTGCACCGTGCTGGTTGACCGTCTGACCCTTACCTCCCGTTCCAAAAAACGTATTCACGACTCATGCGAACAGGCCTTTCAGTACGGCAAGGGTCGCCTGACACTGATTTTCCCCGATGAAGATAATGCTGCGGTGCCGTTCTCGGACCAGCTTGAGTGCGCGGCGTGCGGTATTGCCTATCAAGAGCCCGTGCCGAATATGTTCTCGTTCAACAGCCCGCTCGGCGCGTGCGATACCTGCCGTGGGTTTGGCCGCACGATCGATATTGACCCGGAGCTGATCGTCCCCGACCCGACCCTGACGTTGAAACAGGGGGCCATTAAGCCCTGGCGGATCAAAGCGGCGCAGTGGGAGCGACGCGAGTTGTTCTCTTTTTGCGACCAGCATGACATTCCGACCGATGTGGCCTGGCAGGCGCTCAGCCCGGAGCAGCAGCAGGCCATCATGGAAGGCGATGAGGACTACTACGGCGTCCGAGGCTGGTTCAAGTGGCTGGAAACCAAAACGTATAAAATGCATGTGCGCGTCTTTCTGGCCCGCTACCGGGGCTATTTCCCGTGTGAAGACTGTCGGGGCGCGCGCCTCAAACCGGAGAGCCTGCTGTATCGGGTTGGGGGCAAAACCCTGGCCGATATCAATCTCATGGGCATCGGGGCGTGCGCGGAATTCTTTGCCGCCCTCAAGCTGACCGCCTACCAGGAGCAGGTCGCGCATCTCATGCTGGATGAGATTCGGAAACGCCTGCGCTATCTGGTTGAGGTCGGTGTGGAATACCTGACCCTGGACCGGCAATCCCGCACCCTGTCCGGCGGTGAGCTGGAACGCGTGGACCTCACCACGGCGATTGGTTCCGCTCTCGTTAACACTCTCTATATTCTGGACGAACCGTCAATCGGCCTGCATCCGCGCGACAGCCAGCGTCTGGTCCGTATTCTGCAAGACCTGCGCGACAACGGGAATACGGTCGTTGTGGTCGAGCACGATCCGGAGATTATTTGCGAGACCGATAATGTCATCGACCTGGGACCCCTGGCCGGTGAAAAAGGCGGCGAGATCGTGTTCAACGGTCCGTATGCCAAGCTGCTCAAAGACAAGCAGTCGTTGACCGGTCAATACCTGTCCGGACGGCGGACCATTCCGCTCCCGCAGAAACGCCGGCCGGTCAGGAAAAAATATATGCTGACCGTCCGGGAGGCGCGCGCACATAATCTTCAGGATATCGATGTCACTATTCCGCTCGGCTGCCTGGTGTGTATGACCGGCGTGTCCGGCTCGGGCAAGTCGACGCTGGTGGAAGACGTGCTGTATCGCGGCCTCAAAAAGCAGCGCGGGGAGCCGGTCGGTATCCCGGGTGCGTGTCGCGCTATTCTGGGAGGCGACCAGTTGGCCGACATTATTTTTGTCGATCAGTCGGCCATTGGCACCACGCCGCGCGCCAACCTGCTCACCTACACCAAGGCGTTCGACACGGTGCGGCGGCTCTTGTCGCGAACCGAACTGGCGCGGGTCCGTGGCTATACGCCGAGTACCTTCTCGTTCAACGTCGAGGGCGGACGCTGCGAGTCGTGCAAAGGCGAGGGCTTTGAAAAAGTCGAGATGCAGTTTCTCTCGGACGTGTACGTCCCCTGCCCCGAGTGTCAGGGCAAACGTTTTCGGGACGAGGTGCTGGAGGTCTGCTATCAGGGCAAGAGTCTGACCGACATTCTGAATTTTACCGTTGCCGAAGCCCTGGAATTTTTTGGCGAGCAAAAGGAGCTCCAGCGCCGACTGTCTCCGCTGGCCGCGGTCGGGCTGGAGTATATGCGTCTGGGCCAGGCGCTGACTACGCTGTCCGGCGGTGAGGCCCAGCGGCTGAAGCTGGCCACGCATATTGCGAAGGAGCGCTCCAAAGACTCCGCTGACCACGGCACGTTATTCATCTTTGATGAGCCAACAACCGGGCTGCATTTTGCCGATATCCAGAAGCTGCTCAACGCCTTTGAGCAACTCGTCAAATGCGGCCATTCGGTCCTGATCATCGAGCACAATCTTGAGGTCATTAAGTACGCCGACTATCTGATAGACCTCGGGCCCGAGGGGGGAGACGGGGGCGGGACGATTGTGGCCGAAGGAACGCCGGAGGAGGTGGCCCAGGCTCAAACCTCGCATACCGGACGCTATCTCAGGCAAGTCTTAGGTTCAGCCGCCACGGGGCGGCGCCCGCGGCCCAAGCGGAGAAAAGCGAAGTCCCCGGCTCGGCCGCTTGTTGCCGAGGTGGGGAGCGGCAAGTCCATTGCCATTATTGGAGCCAAGGAACACAACCTGCAAGACATTTCGGTTGATATTCCGCGCGACCAAATGGTGGTGGTGACGGGCCTGTCCGGCTCAGGCAAGTCGACATTGGTCTTTGATCTGGTCTACGCCGAAGGCCAACGCCGCTATATTGACAGTCTGTCCGCCTACTCGCGGCAATTCATTAAAGTCCTCGCCCGGCCTAATGTCGATCTGCTGACCGGTATTCCGCCCACGGTGGCCATTGAGCAGCGTATGAGTCGGGGTGGACGGAATTCGACCGTTGCCACCGTGACCGAGCTGTCGCACTACTTGCGGCTGCTGTACGCCAAGATCGGTATTCAGCACTGTACGCAGTGTGGTGCGCCGCTGGCCGCTCAGAGCCGAAGTCAAATCCTGACACGTATTCAGGCCGATTTTCACGATCAGGAAACAACCTTTTTTGCTCCGGTGGTGCGGGGGCGGAAGGGATTTCACAAGGACATTTTAGCCGGGGCACGTAAGCTGGGCTTCAAGCAGGCGCGGATCGACGGCCGCACGACGACTATTGAGCCGGGTCTGAGTTTGCAGCGCTATAAAGAGCACGACATCGATATTGTGATTGGTCAAACGCGGGTGAACGGTGCGAACGGCAATCGACACGATACCGAGGCTCTGCTCCAGTCGGCCCTCCGGGTTGGGAGTGGTGCGGTGCATGTGTACGGCGAAGATGAGCGAACCTATAGCGAGCATCTCTTCTGTGTCGCCTGCGGTCTCGGGTTTGAGGAACCCGACCCTCGCCTGTTTTCCTTTAATAGCCGCCAGGGAGCCTGTCCGGTCTGCACGGGAGCCGGCTTCTTGTGGGAGTTTGACCCTGAACTGGTCGTCCCGGATGAGAGCAAATCCCTCAAACAAGACGCGCTGCTGCCGCTCGCGCGTTCTGAGCTGAAACGGGCGAAGAATAAGCTGTTACGCGGGCTCAAGAAGCTGGGTGTTCCGGTTGACCGGCCGTTTAGCGAACTGCGTGCGGAGCAGCGTCAACTGGTCTTTTCCGGGGACGATCAGGGGCTACAGGGAACGTTCGATATCCTGAATGAAGCGCTCGAATACGGTGAGGATACGGGTTCATCCTATGCGCTGTCGCAGTTCCTGGGTGAGTCTGCCTGTCCGGAATGTCAGGGCGAGCGTCTGAATCCACGCGCGCGCGCCGTGCAGGTCTGTGGCCAGTCGCTGCCGACTCTGATGCGTCTGTCGGCGGCAGATTGCCTCAGTCATCTCCAGGACCTGTCTCTATCCGAGCGTGATACACTCGTCGGACGGCCGATTCTCAAGGAAATCGTCCCCAGACTCAGCTTTCTCAATCAGGTTGGCCTGTCCTATCTGTCCCTGGACCGCCGCGCGGATACCTTGTCCGGCGGGGAGGCGCAGCGTATTCGTCTGGCCGCCCAGCTCGGCTCTAATCTGTGCGGAGTGTGTTATATCCTGGACGAGCCGACCATCGGGCTGCACCCGCGCGATAATGCCCGCCTGCTTGATACTCTGCGGAACCTGCAAGAGCGTGGTAACACCGTGCTGGTCGTTGAACACGACGAGCAGACCATCGAGAATGCGGATGTGGTGATCGACCTGGGGCCGGGCGCCGGGGTGCACGGCGGCCAGGTCGTAGCCATCGGCTCACCCCAGCAGTTGCGCAAGAACACCGACTCCCTCACCGGTCAGTTTCTCTCCTCGGCCCACCCGCGGCTCGGTCCGGTCCGGGCTCTCAAGGATCGGCCGCGGCTGCACCTGCGGGGCGTGCGAGAGAACAACCTGAAGAATATCGACATTGATATTCCGCTCGGGACCTGGGTCGGTGTGTCCGGGGTATCCGGGTCGGGCAAGAGTTCTTTAGTCCAGGAAGTCCTGGTCAACGGGCTGCGGCGCAAACTTGGGCTGTACGCCGGTCGGGTCGGTCTGCATGACAGCATCGACAATACCGAGGGGATCGAGCGTGTGGTTGAAGTTGATCAATCGCCCATTGGGAAGACCCCGCGTTCGGTCCCGGCGTCCTATGTGGGCTTCTGGGACGAGGTGCGCAAGCTCTTTTCGCTGCTGCCCGATGCGCGGCTGCGTGGTTATAAACCCGGTCGGTTCTCTTTTAACGTGAAAGGGGGGCGCTGCGAGACCTGTACCGGACAGGGACGCATTAAAATGGAGATGAGCTTCCTGCCCGACGTCTACGTCACCTGTGATGTGTGCGGTGGCAGGCGCTATAACGAGGAGACCCTGGAAATCGCCTATAACGGCAAGAACATCGCCGATGTGCTGGACATGACGATTGAAGAGGCGGCGACGTTTTTCATCGGGGTGCCAAAGATCGCCCAGCCCCTGAAGCTGCTGAACGATATCGGCATGGGCTATATCAAGCTTGGACAGGCCAGCAATACGCTGTCCGGAGGCGAAGCCCAGCGCATCAAGCTGGCCTATGAGCTGGCCAAACGCTCGCGCGGAAAAACGTTATACGTGCTGGACGAGCCAACAACCGGCCTGCATTTTGCCGATATCGAAAAGCTGATCCATACGCTCCACCGTCTGATTGATAAGGGCAATACGGTTGTGACGATTGAACACAATCTCGACATTCTCAAAGAAGCGGATTACATCATCGACCTGGGACCCGAGGGCGGTGCGGCCGGCGGAAACATTGTGGCCCGCGGCACACCGCAGCAACTCATGCAGCAGGCCCAGCAGTCGTACACGGCACAGTGTTTGAAAGCCTATCTGAACGGAGGGAATCATGGCGCGCGGGCAGACTGAACAGCAGATGGAGAACGCCGCTCATACGTATTTTGAACGCGTTACGAACGGCGATGTGGATGGCATTCTCGAACTGTTTGCCGACGATGCTAAACTCATCAACCCCGTCACCGGCGCCACCGGGATTCAGGGCAAGGCGGCCCTGCGCGTGTTCTACGAAAAACTGACGACCAGCCTGGTCGATTATACCGCTGCGGCTACGGACATCATTATCGAAGGCAATAAACTGATCGCCCCGCTCCATCTCGAAGGCAAGACGACGGACGGCAAGCCGCTGGTGATGGACAATCTGAACTTCTGGACGTTTGAGAACGGCAAGTTCAAGGTGTTGCGCATCTATATGGACACCCATCCGTATCGCACCGCGCTCAGTAAGGCGCTGAGCGGCAAGGAGTAGAGGGGATTCTTGAAATTCGAGTTCGTCGTAGATGGCCCCCCCGTCTCTCAACAAGCACGCCGAAGAGAGCTCGTTCGTCAATGGAGGGAAAAAGTGAAAAGGGCCGCAATGCGGTCTTGGCGGGCAGGAGAGCTCCCTGTAACAGAGCAAGTTATGCTTACTATCACCTACTTTTACGAAGAAGTTTCATTGGATGTTGATAATATTCCCAAGCCAATATTGGACGCTCTGAAAGGTTTAGTATATGTCGATGACAATCAAGTTACTGATATTGTATGCCGCAAGCGAAACCTCCACGGTGCGCGCATTGAAAATCCTCCGAGCGTCTTGGCTGAAGGATTCGACCGTGGTAACGAATTTCTTTATGTGGTAGTCGAAGACGCGCCGGATCAAGGGGTGATTCCCTAATGGAAACGAATGTTCTTTCGACACAACAGCGCGTTCAGGAGCTTGCTCAGGAATATCGTAGCAAAGGCTACGAAGTCATAACAGAGCCTTCACCAGAACAACTGCCTGACTTTTTGTGCGAGTACCAGCCTGATTTACTCGTCAGAAAAGGCTCTGAGTCCATCGTTGTAGAAGTGAAGACTCGTTCATCTCTTGCAGAAAATCCGCGACTTAGAGATTTGGCCCGCGTACTGCAAGCCACGCCCGGTTGGAAGTTTGAGTTAGTCACGGTGCGCGAAAAAGAGAAACTAGACGCGCCAGAAGGCGCACGTCCCTTTACCATAGAGGATGTCTCTAGCAGACTTGAGACAGCAGAGGGGCTTCTTGAAGCAGGCTCGTCGGAGGCTGCCTTTCTGTTAGGGTGGGGAGCGCTAGAGGCTACGGTTCGTCTGCTTGCGGAAGAGGATCAACTTGCGCTTGATCGCCTTGCCCCATCGTATCTTTTTAAGCAGGCAGTAATAAATGGTGTGATCTCTGGAGAAGCCTATGACATGCTCAGGCGCGCCATGAAATATCGGAACGCCCTGGTGCATGGGTTCAAAATTGTGAATTTTGATACGGCTCTTGTGAGAGAGATCATCGCCACGACTAAACATTTTTTGGCAGAAACAGGCGGAGTGTCGTCCGAGGGGGCCGAATCGTCCAGTTCCTGAC
>WTHD01000192.1 GCA_011523265.1 Candidatus Binatota bacterium | reverse complement strand
TCAATACACCGCGCTCTACGACGCCGGCCCGGAGCGGAGAAATCAGTCGCTCGTCAATCACTACTACGACCTGGTGACCGATTTCTTCGAGTTCGGCTTGGGTCAGTCCTGGCACTTTGCCCCCCGGCGGCGGGGCGAGAGCTTCAATGCCTCGCTGCTCAGGCACGAGCGTTTTCTCGCCGATCGGCTGTCCCTGAAACCGGGGATGCACGTGCTCGATGTAGGGTGCGGGGTGGGGGGGCCGATGGTCGCTCTGGTCCGCCATACCGGGGCCAGTTTCGTTGGTCTCAACAATAACGCCTACCAGATCGAGCGCGCGAAAGTGCACACCCGGGATGTCCAGTCGTTGTGCCGCTTCATCCACGGCGACTACATGCAGATTCCAGAAAGCGACGACCACTACGATGCCGCCATGGCCATCGAGTCCATGCCCCACGCGCCGGACAAGACAGCGGCCTTCCGGGAGGTCTTCCGCGTCCTGCGTCCGGGGGCCTATTTCGTCGGCTGCGACTGGTGTCTCACCGAGGATTTCGATCCGTCGAACGCGGAGCACCTACGAATCAAGAAAGATATTGCGAAGGGGGATGCACTACCGGACATCGCTCTCACGTCGGAAGTTTGCGATGCCTTGCGCACGGCCGGATTCGAGCTTCTGGAAGCCCGTGACCTCGCCCCAGAATCGCATACGGAAACACCCTGGTATCGCGCGTTGCAGGGACGCGACCTCAGTCTGACGAGTATTCCGCGCACCCCTGTTGGCCGCGCCTTGACCAATGTGGCCTTACGGGTTGGGGAGAGGTTGCGGGTGGTTCCGGAGGGCACCACCGCGGTCAGCACGCTGTTGAACAAGACGGCGGACGCGCTGGTCGAAGGTGGCAAGTCCGGTATTTTTACTCCGGTGTTTTTCTTCCTGGCCCGTAAACCCCGGCGCTCGGGAGACTGAATACCGCGAGCATAGGGTTCCATCATGGACTCGAAGATTCTGCGTCCGAAGCATCGGGCGTCGCCAGTTTCCGATGATCTACGCCTCGCCAGCTACCCCCCTCCCTATCCCGACGGCTGGTACCGTCTGATGAGCTCGAAGTCGCTTCGGCGTGGGCAGGTTCGCTACCTCGAGTGTCTCGGTCGCGCTTTGGTCGTGTGGCGCAGTGAAGACGCTGACGACGTGCATGCGATGCGAGCGTTCTGCCCCCACCTTGGCGCCAACCTCGGGCACGGTCGTGTCCGCAAGGACCGTATTGAGTGCCCGTTTCACGCTTGGCAATTCAGCGGCGACGGACGAGTCGCCTGTATACCCTATAGCGATAACGTCCCTTCGCGCATCGTGACCGAGAGTTTCCCCGTAGAAGAGGTGTATGGGCAGATCTTCCTCTATCACCGGGGCGGCGGAATCAGGCAACAAGCCAGCGACGAGGTTCCGTACCCGGTGCCCCGCGTCCGAGAAGTTGACGATGGGAGCTTCACCTTCCGCGGTCACCACGACGGCGGCCGCGTTCGGATGCACATCATCGAGATCGTGGAGAACGCTGCCGATTTTGCGCACTTTGCCTCCACTCATGGCCGCATGATCATTCCGTGGACGCAGATCCCGATCCCCGGCGTCGAGTTGGAGTACACGTCGTCCCTGGAATTCGACGACGACCGGCCATGGACGATGCGTGCCCAAGTCCGTACCGTGCCCAAGGTTTTCGGTCGTCGTCTCGAGCGCGCGAAAGGAAACGGTGTGGTCACATACTCGGGCGCCGGCAGCATCTTGAACTTCAGGCTCACGATCCCCGGCCAGCGCGAAGTCGCGCTGTATCAGACCCACCTTCCGATCGCGCCGTTAGAGCAGCAAGTCGATTTCCATTGGTTCGCCAACCCCGGGATTCCACGGCTCCTGGTCTGGTACATCGTCGGCAACTGGATCTCCCAGTGGCGCAAGGACGTCCGAATCTGGGAGAACAAGGTCTACGCCGAGCCCCCGGTACTCTGCCGCGACGACGGGCCCGTGGGGTGTGCGCGGCGTTGGTATCGGCAGTTCTTCCCGGATTGGCAACCGGCGAGGAAGCCGTATGCGGCGTCGGCCGAAACGGATACGGTTGATCGCTCGCGGGTCGCGTGGCCCGTCAGTTCACCAGACGCTGGCGGAGGCGCGAAGGAATATGACGGCGCGGACTCCCCCTCAGTGAGCGCCGGCGAGACAGGCTGAAGCAGGAGGATCGAATGACCTGTACGCCCGCCAAACGACCGAATTCTCGTTCCCTCGCGGACCTCGCCCCGGATGAAGTGCAATCCGTGGTTGATCAATACACCGGACTCTACGATGCCGGCTCGGAGCGCAGAAAAGAGCGGTATCATCGCTTGTCAACCACTACTACGATCTGGTGACCGATTTCTACGAGTTCGGCTGGGGCCAGTCCTGGCACTTTGCCCCCCGGCGACGGGGCGAGAGCTTCAAGGCGTCGCTGCTCAGGCACCAGCGTTTTCTCGCCGACCGGCTGTCCCTGAAACCGGGGATGCACGTGCTCGATGCAGGGTGCGGGGTAGGGGGTCCGATGGGCAACTTGGCCCGCCAATACGGGGCCAGCTTTGTCGGTATCAACAATCACGCCTACCAGATCGAGCGTGCGAAAGTGTACACCCGGGATGTCCAGTCGTTGTGTCGCTTCATCCACGGCGACTACATGCAGATTCCCGAAGGCGACGATCACTACGATGCCGCCTTTGCCATCGAATCTATGCCCCATGCACCGGACAAGACAGCGGCGTTCCGGGAGATCTTCCGCGTCCTGCGTCCGGGGGCGTATTTTGCGGGCTACGACTGGTGTCTCACTGAGGATTTCGATCCGCGGAACGCAGAGCACCTGCGGATCAAGAAAGATATTGAGACGGGGACCGGGCTACCGGATCTCGCCCTCACGTCGGAGGTTTGCGATGCATTACGCATGGCAGGATTCGAGCTTCTCGAAGCCCGCGACCTCGCCCCCGAATCGCATCCGAAAATGCCCTGGTACCGCGCGTTGCAGGGGCGCGATCTCAGCCTTACGAGTATTCCGCGCACACCTATTGGCCGCGCCTTGACCAATGTGGCGTTACGGATTGGGGAGAGGTTGCAGATGTTTCCGGAAGGCACCACCGCGGTCAGCACGCTGTTGAACAGGGGGGCGGACGCACTGGTCGACGGTGGCGAGTCCGGTGTTTTTACTCCGATGTTTTTCTTCCTGGCCCACAAGCCCCGGCACTCGGGAGACTGAATGAAGTACGTTTTTGACCCCGCTACGGGCTGTCGCGCGACGTACAATAGAAATGCGGGAGGATAAACGATGCTGCTGGTTGACGAGTTCGTCCTGCTCTTACTTGATGAGAGGACGCGCAGGATTCACCTTGACGAATGGACCCAGGACTGTGTGGTTATTGGTGCGGCTCTCCTTGACCTCGCGTTCGCCGGGCGCATCACTGTCGAAGACGACGAAAATTTAATTTCCGTCACTGACGCTACGCCAACGGGCGTCGATTTATTGGATCACTTACTCGCGGCAATCGCTGAGGCCGGTGAAACCAAACGTCTGTATGATTGGATCGAACTGTTGCGCGGTCATGCGCGCAAGATACTCAAGCTCACCTTAAAAAGACTGTGTGAAAGCAAAATTATACAAACAGACAGGGATGAAAATTATGTTTTGGCGGCTACGGTTCTGTACACCGGCGTCTATCCGGAAACCTTAAGACCTCGTCATGCTGACGATTATGTGGTGCTGCGGTTAAATAGAATCCTTGCCGAATCGGATCCGCCGCATGAGCACGACGTAGCCTTGGTTTGCTTGGGGCTAGCGAGCGGCGTGCTGCACCAGCAGTTCGATTCCGAGTTGCTTGAATCTTCCAGGATGCGGCTGAGCCGGATCGAAAAGCAGAATAACATCTGTGCCGCGGTCGCGGCTACAGTTCAAAGCTGCTTTAAGGAGGTTCGGAGAAAGCCTCCGAGCGCCGCCGAAATTCCCACGTCGAAAATCACCGACCTGCTCATGCCGTCTATGCGCAGGGGGGATACGGGACGCTGGCTGCATGAACTTTATACCAGGTACGGGCCGGTCTTTAATCTGCCGATACCAGGTCAGAAGCAGGTTGTGCTGGCAGGCGCCGAAGTCAACGATTGGGTCCGCCAAAACGGCTGGAAGTATCTACAAAGCCGAGATTTTTACGCTGGCTATGATGAACTGTACGGCTGTCCGGGCTCAATCCTGAGTACTTCCGGTCCACAACATGCGTATATGCGTCAACAGGCGTTTCAACGTGGATCTCTCGCCGTATTTGAAGAACGATTTGCCGAGATACTGGTGCTGTGCCGAAAGATGTACCTGGGATGGGTCGGCAGGAATGAAATCAAGGCGCAGTCCGAGTGCCGGTCCGTCATGGAACGGCTCGTTGCAGAAATCGGTTTTAGCGCCAATGCCGATCATATCTTCTCTGATTTAGGGAAATACGAGGATCGTGCGGTTAAGACGGAGCTCATGCGTGCGCTGCCGGGTTTCCTCATGCGTACGCCGAAAATGCGGCGCATTCGGCGCAAACTGGACCGATTCGTGGACGATGTATTGAAATCGCATACCAGCGGCGACAGGCGGAATAACCCCAAGGATATGCTCGATACGATTCTCAGCCAGCATCGCGCGGACCCGCAAGCGGTTCCCCTAAGTCATTTGACGCAAGCGATTCTCGGCGCCTTGGTGGCATGTGAATCCATGGGTAATTTATTCAGTTTTGCGGTGTATGAACTGCTGGACAATCCGGCAATTTGCGAAGGCGTTCGGAACGAAGCCGACGCACTGATGGACGGGGGGCAACTGACGTTCGAGAAATTTGCAACGACTGATCTGACGAAACGATTCCTACTGGAAGTCTGCCGTTTGCATCCGATTAAATTTGCGGTGGTGCGCACGGCGCTGAACCCATTTGAAATCGATGGCAGGCTGATCACGCCCGGCTGCTCCCTGTTGCTGGCTTTTTCGGCGCCGCATTACGCGGAGGAGCATTACAGCAACCCAGATCAATTCGACCCGGACCGTTTCAAACCGGACCGGGGGGAGCATCTGAAACCGGGTGTTTATGCGCCTTTCGGCTGCGACGCGCACCGCTGCCCGATGGATCGATGGATTCTCTTTCTGATCCAAGTGAACATTCTTCTGATGGCGTATCACCTGAACATGGAGAAATCACCCCGGACCTATAAGCTTCGCAAACAGCCGCTTGCGACGCTTTTGGCGCCGAATAAAAAATTCGGGTTTCGAGTCGAGTCTGTTCGTAAACCGCTGGAAGGCGCGCCGGAGACTGAATGAAGTACGTTTTTGATCCCGAGATCCTCCGTGAGGTCGCTCGTTCCCATCATAAGCATCCGCCGAGGACTGCGGCTTTTTCGGGCCGCACGGGCGGGGTCGGGAGCAGGAAGGCGATGAGCGCGGCCTAACGGGACGTTATCGGTGGCCCAGAACCCCGTAATCGCCATCGACAATCAGTCGAACGGAAACATAGAGCCCCAGAAGCGCGAAGAGCACCCACGGCGAGTTCGTACCCCAGATGTAGAGCCACAGATCGCCCCGCGCGATTTGCTTATGCCGCCTGGCTACGAAAAAGCTCACCCAGTAAACCGACGTGACGTAGGCCCACTGCCAAAACAGCATCACCCCCAGGATGCCCGCCAGCAGGGCAGGCAAAAAACCGACCGCAAAGGTCGCGTGCAGAATCAGGGCCGGGATTGGCGTGAAAAAACCGTTGGCGATATCTGCGTTGAAGCCGAACGTGCGTCGGTCGGCATAGGACCCGTCGTACATGCTATAGGTGGCCCACACGTCCGCCCAGACGGTCGGGGACAACGCCTTGCTCAGTGGAATCTCGCTCAACAGAAACTCAACGGCCGGTGTTCGACCAGTCTTTCTTCGTCTGGCGCGCCAGCAGTCCGCGCGTCGCTCGACGGCGTCGCGTCGCAGGAACAGGCATATCTCCCAGTAGCAGATCGGCAGGTTGATGCAGAAAAACAGGCTCAGCAGGCCGTAGTAAGCGTTCAGATTGCCGTGCACGGCATAGCCGAAGCCGATAGAGGCTGCCGTGGTTACGGCAATCACCGCCCCGGTCAATACCGCTACCCGCATGGTCGATTCCAATTTGCCTACTGTGTCGTCGTGCGCCGCATCGGATTCAAATTCCATAAGAATATCTCCAGCCGGCTGCTTCAGCCAGTCGCATCGGCGGTGAGGGGGGCAGGGGACGTCAGATCCAACCGGGCCTGGCGTCGCTGCTCGTAGAGACCGAGCGCGTGCAGGGGAAAATACTGTCGATACAGGACGTAGTCCAACAGCGCCGTGCGGAAAAAGACCCCGGCCATGTCTTGCTTGGGCCATGTCCCATCCGCCTCTTGGGTGCTGAGCAAAAACCGGGCGCCCCGTGCAATCGCGGTCCAGTTCGCATCGCCTGCCTCGAGGAGTGCAATCATTGCCCACGCGGTTTGGATAACCTGACTTTCCTCATGCGCGACATAGCGACCGGTCAGGCAACCGCTGTGGTGCTCACCCCATCCCCCGTCTTCCCGCTGGCGGTCCAGCAGCCACCGGCAGGCCAGACGTAGCGCCGGATCACCAGGACGGGCCCCCGCGGCAAGCAGCCCCCTGACCCCGAAGAAGGTGCCATAGATGAATTGCACGCCCCATACGCCGCGCCACGACCCATCGCTTGCCTGGGTCCGGCGCAGCCAAGTGTCAGCCCGTGAGATGGCGTCCATCACCGCCCGATTCGTGACGTGCGGGAAGTGCTCCTGACAAGCGGCGAGCGCCGCGAGGCAGGACGCGGTGCACTCGACATAGGAATGCTCGGTCATCGAGTCGCCAAACATCTCGGCCGGATTCAGCCACTCCAGACCAACCACGGAGCGTTGTGCCTCATAGCTGCCAAAACCGCCATCGCGGTTCTGACCACGCAACATGAACCGAACCGCTTCGCCGAGCGCTGCCGTACTCGTGGCCTCGCGGTCGGCGGCGATAAGCCCGAGCACCGCTTCCGCAGTGCAGTCCGTCACCGGCCAGCCATGCCATCCCCCGGCAAAACACCAGCCGCCTTTGGGGTCGATCCGATACGCCTCGCGGAATCCTGCGAAGCTGGTGCCGATTTGTTGCCGGCGCAGGAAGTCGGCGCCGCGTCGGAGGGCGATTTGAACCCCGTCAAGCTCAGGCACCGTCGCCAGCGCTTGCAGGGCGAATCCGGTATCCCACGAGGTGCTTCGCGCTCCGGTAACTCGCGCTCCACCCTCCTCGTCTTCCCAGACCCAGCCCTCCAGCTTCGCGAGCGCCTGGGCGGCATCGGTGTCGTGAGGATCGCGCAGCCATAAGGCCAGGATGTTGAGGAGACCGCTGACCGGAGAGATACTCGTATGGTTGGTGGTTTGCAGCTCCCATTTGAGGTGCAGGATGATCGCTTCCAGACATCGGGTGCGCAGACGTTTGGCGTGGAACCGTTCGACTAACCGCGCAAACCCATATCCGGCTCGGAGCCACACGCTGGGTCGCGCGTAGAGGTCGGCACCTCGCAAGCGATTGCGGCCGGCGGAAAAATCGACGCTGGCGAACCCTTGGGGGAACAGCTCCTCTCGTAACGACGCGATCACGGACGTGACGGGGGCTTGGAACCGATGCGGATAAATCGCCGCCATCGCCATGTAGATGAGCCGAGTGTGGCAGTACCAGTTCGAGGGATGTAACGCGATCCAGCGCGGTAAGCTCCACAGCTCCGGTAGGATGGCGTTTACCCCGCACCAGTCGTAGAGGTTGAGGAGCGCCAGCCAAAACTTTCCCCAGCTCGGGATACCGAGAACCCCCTCTGCTTGCAGGAATCGCCGGGCCGGCTCGATGAACGGATCATCCCGCTCGATACCGAGTAATCTCGTCGCAACGTACACCAGGGTGGTGACAAACAGGGAGGGTGGTGCGTGCTCGTGTAAACCCCATAAGCCCCCTTCGAGACGGGTCCGTTCGAAGGCGCGCAGCACACGCCGGCACCGGTCGGGCTCGAGCGGCCGCTCCAGAATGTGGTGCAACAGCACATATTGCGCGGTCAGCATGGGACACCAAACCATCTCACCTTCCCAGGCGCCATCCTCGCCCTGGAGATGTAACAAGCGCACGCTCGCACGCCGCAATGCCGGACCGGCCTCGGGTGGCGCAACCTCCCTCGGGCGGCTGGGCTGGGGGTCACGAACGCTCGATGGCATGGAGACCGGAAATGCGCGGGCCAAGGCGTCCCGAACTCGCTCGTCTTTTCCTCCGCCCGCGCTTCTCGCCTTGTGTAGCTGCCGAACGCCACGCAGGAGCCACCAGAGACGCACAGCGAGCGCCTGAACGCTGGCGCCGGCCCGACGCCAAGCGAGTTGGTCGGAGGATCGCGGCATCTCCCTGGCAACCGCCCGGGCCACCGTCACGCCAAACTCGCGACTCAGATGGGCCACCGAGGTGTCTTCACAGGCGAGTAAACGCATGGTCCGGTCGCGGACCGCGGATTTTGCCCGCCAACGCCGGTAGACCGCGTGTCTGACCGCCACCACCTCGGCCCGATAATCGGCAAAGACCTCGTAGAACCCCATGGCGAGGAACTCCGGAGCGCGGGTCGCCTGGACACGCTTGGTGGTGAAGTCGTGAAAGTCCTCGCCCTCGGCCAGCGTAAGCGCATCGCCGAAACCGAGGGTCATTCCCACCGCGGTCAGGGGATGGTAGTGCCCGGCCGCATCGCCAATAAGCACTCGACGGGGGCTCCCGTACGTGACGCGCGGCCTCAGCGCGTTGTTTGCGATCTGGAACTGCTCCGTCCGCAGCGCTTCGACGAACGCCGACCTCAGTGTTTCCGGCAACACACCGGCATACGAGTCCGACAGGAAGCCAATCCGGTCCCGGGGTGTCCAGCGGTCCACTGGGACATCGACGATGACCCGGACGCAATGCTCTGCCAGACGGTATACGAGAATTGGACCCGGTCCACCACACAACACATGCCCATAACCCTCCAGCGGTAAACTCACCCCTCTTAGTGTGACCCCCACCATCCACGAGCAGATTATCGGGCTTGTCGATAAATCCAACGATTGACGCACGACTGAGGTCCGGCCGTCGGCGCCTACAATCCGCGCCGCGGTCACGGATTCATCGACACCGTTACGGGTAAAAGTGACCCGCCCGTCTTCGACCGCCTGGACCCGCGCGTGGAGAAGAAAGTCGACACCCGACTCGTTTTCGACCGCTTCACGCAGATGGGAGACGAGCGCCGTGTGCTCGCATACCAAACTGTGAGCTCCGTCTGGATAAGGAAGCACTATCGGTTCCGAGCCGTCTTCCGGGAATACCGTAAATCCTTGACCCGTGGTGCTGCGGGACTGCGTATCGAGGGCTATCCCGAAATCGCGCAACATCCGCGCGGCAGGCGGATGCAGCCATTCGCCCGCCAGGCGTTTGGAAGCTTTGGGATTGGCTTCGAGCAGAACCACCCGGGCGCCTTTGCGCGCGTGAGCGAGCGCGCACAAGCTGCCTACCGGACCCGCGCCGACGATGGCGACGTCGTAGTGCCGAAGAGTGGCGCCGCTCATCGGACAATGCTCCCTTGCGAGCGGCGGCGGTAGCGGAGCCGGCATGGTGTCTCGGGACCCGTGACCC
>WTHD01000281.1 GCA_011523265.1 Candidatus Binatota bacterium | reverse complement strand
TTTGCGGTTTTGTCCGGAGCCTCGGTGACCAATGAAAAAGCCTATCTGATGGGCAAATTCGCGCGGGTCGCGCTCCAAACGGCCAACATCGATTACAACGGCCGTTTATGTATGGTCTCGGCCGGGGCGGCCAATAAGATGGCCTTCGGGCTCGACCGGGCCGCCAATCCCTGGTCGGATATCCCGCTGACACAGCTCGTCCTGGTTGCGGGCAGTAATGTGGGTGAATGTTTTCCCATCCTGACCGATTATCTGTGGCGGGCACGTGATAATGGCGCCAAATTTATTGCCATAGACCCGCGTATGACGCCGGTCGCCCGCACCGCGGATTTGTTTCTGCCCGTTCGGCCCGGCCGTGACAGTGCACTCATGAACGGTATCCTGCACGTGCTCATTGAACACGACTGGATTGATCACGATTTTATTAACGCCCATACCAAGGGGTTTGAATCCGTCCAGGCAGCGGTGGCCGAGTACACCCCGCAGCGGACCGCCGAGATCAGCGGCGTTCCTGCGGCAAGTATTGTGCGGGCGGCTGAAATGTGGGCCGAAGCCGGGAAGTCGATGCTGCTGCACGCCCGCGGAATCGAGCATCACACCAAGGGCGTGGAGAACGTCCTGAGCTGTATCAACCTGGTCCTGGCAACCGGACGGATCGGAAAGCCGGGCTGCGGCTACGGGACGATTACCGGCCAGGGCAACGGCCAGGGCGGGCGCGAGCACGGCCAGCGGTGTAATCAGTTGCCGGGCGGACGCGATATTGAGAATCCGCAGCACCGGGCAGAAATAGCCCGGACCTGGAAGATCGATGAGTCTGACCTGCCCCATATCGGCCTGACCGCTGTCGAGCTGATGGATGCGGTTGATGCCGGTCAGATCAAGGGCCTGCTGTCCTTATCCTTTAACCCGTTGGTCTCGCTTCCGGATACGAAGCTGACACGCTCGGCACTCGAAAAACTCGAGTTCTATGCCGCGATTGATCCCTTCATGTCGGAAACGGCCCGCTATGCGGATGTCGTACTGGCCGGCTCGCTCCAGGAGGAAGACGAAGGGACGGTCACAAACGGTGAAGGCCGTGTGGTGCGCATTCGGCAGGCGGTCCCACCGCCGGGGAATGCGCGAGTCGATTGGGAGATTATTGTCGATATCGCCCATCGTCTCGGCAAAGAATTGCTCTTTCCCTATGCCGAACCCGAAGACCTGTTCCGTGAATTGTGCCGGGCCTCGGCCGGCGGGCCGGTTGATTACGCCGGCCTGAACTACGCCAAAATCGAACAGCGCAACGGCGTCTTCTGGCCGTGTCCGAGCCGGGAACATCCGGGCACGCCGCGCCTGTTTGAAGACGGTGCGTTCGCCCACCCTGACGGCAAGGCCCAATTCCATCCGGTGACCTACCGTCCGCCGGACGAGGACGTTGACGCGACCTATCCCATCATTATGACCAGCGGCCGGGTGGTCTCGCAGTATTTGAGCGGCGCCCAAACCCGCCGGATCGGCCCTTTGGTCGATCAATATCCCGGCCCACAGATCGAGCTGCATCCCAGGCTGGCCGAACAGTATGACATTCAGAGCGGAGATATGGTGTGTGTCGAAAGCCGGCGTTCGTCCGTGACGCTGCCGGCCCTGGTCGTGCGTACGATTCGACCCGACACGATTTTTATTCCCTATCACTGGCCGGGCGAGCAGGCCGCCAATCGGGTGACCAACCGCGCGCTTGATCCCATCTCCAAGATTCCCGAGTTCAAAGTCTGTGCCGTTCGTCTGCGCAAGGCGGAGACAGGTGTCTGAGTATGGAATTCTTTATTGACCCCTCCCGCTGTATCGGCTGCCAGGCCTGTGTCCATGCCTGCGCCGAGTGTGAGTCGCACCGGGGCGTGTCCATGATCCACCTGGATTATGTTGACCGTTCGAGTTCGCCGCAAACCACGCCCACGGTGTGCATGCACTGCGAAGATCCGACCTGTGCGCGCGTGTGTCCGGCGGATGCGATTAAGCAAACCGCAGAGGGCGTGGTCCAGTCGGCCTTACAGCCCCGCTGTATCGGCTGCTCGAACTGCGTCCTGGCCTGCCCCTTTGGCGTCCCGCGCTATCTGGGCGAGATGGACCAAATGATGAAGTGCGACATGTGTTATGACCGCACCTCAGCGGACCTCAAACCCATGTGCGCCACGGTATGTCCCAGCGGCGCATTATTTTTTGGTACCAAGGAAGAAATCGAGCACAAGCGTCAGGAAAAGCCCATCAACCGCTTCACCTTTGGTCGGCAAGTCGTGACCACAAAAGTCCATCTCATGGTGGGTGACACGGCGCCGGATGAAATGGAGTTTGATGTGGCGAGTTTCTGCGAATGAGAGAGACCAGCCCAAAGAGATAAGAGCGGAGAGCCATGCCTGATAGCATTCCCCGGTGGCGTGAAGATTTCCCCATTAATTGGGAAGACGATCACTATGTGACCCGGCGTTCCTTCACCACTTTTCTGACCTTTATTTCGAGTGCGCTCTTTCTCGGCACAGGGCTGGTTGCGCTGCGAGAGTGGTGGCAGCGCTGGCGCCCGGCACAGTTTACGGCGCTGCGCATTGCCGCGGTATCGGATGTCACTATTGGACAGGCTAAACTCTTTTTTTATCCCACCAAAACCGACCCCTGTTTATTGATTCGGGTCGCCGCGAACCGCTTTGTCGCATACAGCCAGAAGTGCACCCATCTCCTCTGTCCGGTCCTCTATCAAAAGGAGAGAAAACAGCTCCACTGCCCCTGCCACGAGGGCTACTTCGCGCTGGAAGACGGTCAGCCCCTGGCCGGTCCGCCCAAACGCCCCCTGCCGCGCATCGTGCTTCAGGTCAAGGACGGCAGCGTGTGGGCGACGGGCATGCAGGTATAGGGTGGGGTATGAGTCTGCCTTCCGCCACACTGCGCCAGCAGCGCAGCTCGGTGCTCGGGCTGGTGACGGCCTTTGTCGTTGTCCTGTTACTCGTGCAGTTGTGGCTGCTGGTCGAAGCGATCGAAGGCCATCTCGGCGGAGCGGGCAGCATTGTCGGTCCCGCGGCAATCGCCTCGGGAGCCTGCTTTGCCGCAGCCGTCTGGCTGTGGCGCATGATCCGCCGTTAGACCGATGTTCGACAGAGTCGTTCATCCTTCCAGCGTCGGCCATCTGTTACCGTTTTTCTTCAGATATGCCTTTAGGTTCTCTGGACGGTAACTAGGGTCTTGATTCCAGCGTTGCTTCACCGACCTGTGAATCAGTATTTTGCCGTGACCGTGGTCTATTGGTCGGTACCGGACTGGACTGGTACGGGAAACCCCCTCTTTGCTTGAGTCGTGCAAGGTTGCGGTAGGTTTGATCCCGAGATTCCTTTTGAGGTGCGATTCGAGCGTCAACCCGACCTTCTTGACCTCTTTTATCATCCAATCTAGAGCGATGTCAGCAAGGAGCGATCCGCCCTTATCTGGTTTGTAGCCACCACCTACATCAGAATGGGAGCCGACGAACCATACTTGTTTCAAATCCAGACCTTCACGCGGGAGCAGAATAGTAGGTTCAAAAAATTCCCGACGGTCATCAATGGCGAGTGCGTGACGGGCAATACTAACATTCGGTCCCATCTTGGGGTCGTAAAATTCATCTTTTCTCTCCATCATGCCGATGAAGGGAATGGGTATCCCTAATGCCCCAACAGTGTCCCACAAGCCGACGAATTTGACACGCCGGGATGGGTGTGCATAGGTGCCTCGGAATTTGGTGGACTCGTCTCCCTCCGGGGAGTACCGCTTGCCCGGCTTCTTGTAGTGGTCGAACGCCTTCTGTATCAGCTTTGCGTCTGGTCGTTTCAGGATGCCGACATTATTGATCAGACCGCATAGGCTACGCACTGTGTATGCCCCACGACTAAAGCCGAACAGAAACAACTCGTCTCCCGGTGAGTAGTTCTGCACGATGTAACGGTAGCCGTCCATAATGTTCTTCTGGATGCCCTTGCCCGTGGCTCCCGCGCTCTTCTCGTCATGATACGAACCCAGGCCCCAATCGTAAAAAACTTGCTGCGATGTGCTATCGGAGGCCGTTGGCTTGATCGCTCGCGCGAGACGAAGCACGTTCGAGGGGACATCCTCCTTCAGATTCTTCTCGGGACGATTCCAGGTGCCGTCGGCGCAGACCACAATACGCTTTTTCATCTCTCCTCCTCAGAGCGAAACGAGAAACTTCGTTGCCAGGGTATCCGATTGGGGTTTGTGTGTCTCGCCGGGACCGATCTGGAGTTCGCCCAGAACCAAGGTGTGTTGCTGAGTCAGCATATTGCATGCTGAGCACCACGCCTGTTTTGGCCGACTGACGGTACGCCCCAGCCTCCGTAGCCCGGACTCGGGTGTATCGACGTAAAAATACGGCCTTTTCCTCGTTTTCCCCAGGCACCCCTCCGTTCTGGCCTGTGAATTGCTGTGTCTTCAAGTGTCACGCATATCGTGGGCAGGAGGAGGCAGACGTCGATATGGAAGTCAAAAACAAGGCGACGAAAATTGACCTGTTCAGTCTGGCAACCCCGCAGATGCGAACCTTTCACATGACGTGGTTCGCCTTTTTTCTGTGTTTCTTTGGCTGGTTTGGTATTGCGCCGCTGATGGCGCTGGTCCGTGAGGACCTGATGCTGACCAAGGCGCAGATCGGGAATACCATTATCGCCTCGGTCGCCATTACCGTTATCGTCCGCATTATTATTGGTCCGCTGTGCGACCGCTTCGGCTCGCGCCTGGTCTATACCTGGTTGCTGTTACTCGGATCACTGCCGGTGATGGGGATTGGCCTGGCGCAGAGTTATGAGAGCTTTCTACTCTTTCGGCTGGCGATTGGCGCAATCGGCGCGTCGTTTGTCATTACGCAGTACCATACCTCGATGATGTTCGGCCCCAATTGTGTCGGCACGGCCAACGCCACCACTGCCGGCTGGGGGAACCTGGGTGGAGGGGTCACCCAAATGGTCATGCCCCTCATCCTGGGAGCCAGCCTCTTTTTTGGTGTCAGTGAGTCGCTCGGCTGGCGGCTGGCGATGATCGTACCGGGTGCGGTCCTGTTTCTGACCGGTATCGGCTATTATTTCTGTACCCAGGATGCGCCGGACGGCAATTATCAGGAACTGCGCGCGCGCGGTGAGTTGCCTCCCGCGGAAGGCAGTTCAAAAAAATCATTCTGGTTGGCAGCAAAAGACTATCGTGTCTGGGCCTTGTTTGTCATATACGCGGCCTGTTTTGGCGTTGAGCTGACCATCAATAATATTGCCGCTCTGTATTTCTATGACTTCTTCAAACTCGATTTGGCAACGGCAGGCATTATCGCCGGTCTGTTCGGTCTGATGAATATTTTTGCCCGGACCCTGGGCGGCATATTCTCGGATATCTGCGCGGTAAAGATCGGGCTCAGAGGCCGGGTCTGGTTCATGGGAACCGTCCTCCTGGCCGAAGGTATTGCCCTGGTCGTCTTCTCGCAGATGAGTGTTCTACCGCTGGCGATCATGAGCATGATCGTCTTCAGCCTGTTTGTCCAAATGTCCGAAGGCGCCACCTATGCGGTCGTTCCTTTTGTCAATAAAAAGGCACTCGGCGGCGTGGCCGGCATTGTAGGCGCAGGCGGGAACGCCGGGGCGGTTGCCGCCGGATTTCTGTTTCGCTCGGAAAGCCTGAGTACCCAGCAGGGCCTGTTGATTCTGGGCATCGTGGTTGCCCTGGCGTCCGCCTGCACGTTTTTGGTGACCTTCCCGCAGGCAGTCCACGAGGAAGAACAGCGCAATCTGGAAGAGGCTCTGGCCGAGAGAGCAACACCAGCCGGGGAGGAACTCACTCCGGCAATCGCCCGCTAATTCGGGTGAGACCAGTTTGTAGACAACGATGAAACGTGCGGCAAAAGCAGCGGATGGGGCTGGCATCAGCGGCCTCTCTCACGCCATTCAAGACGGCTGGAAAGCCCTGTCCGAGCACGAGATCGAAGGGCTCAAAGGCGCCGGCGTCTTTTTTCGGCGTCAGACGCCGGGCAACTTCATGATGCGGCTGCGGATGAGCAACGGGCTCAGTAACGCGGCCCAGTTTCGCGCTCTGGCGGCGCTGAGTGAAGAATTCGGTAAGGGCTTTGTTGATATTACGACCCGGCAGCAGATCCAACTACGCTGGTTTCATATCGAGCATGTCCCGGAGATGTGGCGGCGGCTCGAACAGGTCGGCCTGGTCTCGCTGCAGACCGGCCTGAACAACATCCGGGGGGTAACGGGCTGCCCGGCTGCCGGCCTGACTCCCAACGAGCTGTTTGACGCCTCGCCCGTCACTCGACACTATACCGAGGCGTTCTTACGCAACCCGGAATACACAAACCTGCCGCGCAAGTTTAAGGTCACCATCTCCGCCTGTCTGGACAATTGTACCTCTCCGGACTCGCAAGACGTGGGCCTGGTTCCGGCCATCAAAGAAAGCGCCGGGGTTGAGGTCTACGGCTTCAACGTCGTTGTTGGTGGGAAGCAGGGCTCGGGCGGCTATACGCCGGCGCAGGCGCTTGATGTCTTCATCCCGCCACACGACACTGTTTCCCTGTGCGGCGCCATTGCCCTCCTCTTTCGTGACTACGGCCAACGCCAGGACCGCAAAAAGTCACGCCTCTTTTTCCTCATCCAGGACTGGGGTATCGAAAAATTTCGGCGTGAACTGGAATGTCGTCTTGGTCATTCCCTCCTGTCCGCAGGCCGGGATGCGCGGAGTACCACCCGTACCGATCATGTCGGTCTCTTTCGTCAACAGCAAACCGGCCTCAACTACGTCGGGCTCGTCGTCCCAACCGGCCGGCTGTCAGCAGCACAACTGCTCGGTGTTGCCACCCTGGCGGAACACTACGGCAGCGGAGAGATTCGTCTCACCCCGAGTCAGAATCTGATTATCCCGCATATTCCGGATCACCTGGTCGGCGACCTGACCCAGGAGCCGGTGCTTCAGGAACTCCGCTATAATCCTTCGGCCTTCATGCGTGGCCTTGTCAGTTGTACCGGCCGTGATTACTGCCACTATTCGCTGATTGAAACAAAACAGTGCGCGCTCGACACGGCCCGTCACCTCGAAAAGACCGTGGGCAAGACCGCCCCCCTCACCATGCGCTGGTCGGGCTGTCAAAATGGCTGCGGGAATCATACCACTGCGGATATCGGCTTTTTGGGAAAGAAAGTGCAGCGGGATGGGAAAACTGTTGAGGCGGTGGATGTGTTTGTCGGTGGACGCTCAGGCCCGGACGCGCGGCCCGGCACGCAACTCTTAGCCGATGTCCCGTGCGAAGAGCTACCTCAGGTACTGGAGAAGCTCATCCCCTATATGAGTCGCTAATGCTACCGCTTTTTATCGTCTCACCGCGGTAATCAGCTGCGCCACACCACCGGATAAACGTGTCTTTACGACCTGCTCGAATTCCGCCGCTCGGACCATCTGCAACAGTTCCGCTTCCTCCGGCAGGTAGACCACCGAACGCGGCAAATAGAGATACGACTTTCGGTCTGAGATGAGACCGCCCAGCAGGGGCACGACGCGCTGAAAATAGAAGCCATGCCCCCATTTCAGGAGCGTATGGCGCGGCGTATCCACCTCAAGCAGAGCCAGTCGGCCGCCGGGTTTGAGGACGCGCGCCGCTTCTTGGAGGGCGCGTGGGATTGAGACGAAATTCCGCAGGGCAAAGCCGGACAGGACAACCGAGGCGAATGCCGTCGGCAGGGGTAAGGCGTTTGCATCGGCCTGAATAAAGGTTGCGCCAATCCGACGCCGGGTTGCGCCGACGAGCATGTTGCGGGCAAAGTCAATCCCGATCACGCGGGCACCGGTTGCCGTAGCGAGTTCGCTCAAATCCCCCGTTCCGCACGCCAGGTCGAGTACCCGATCATCGGCACAGACGCCAACGCTGCGGATAGTCTTTCGCCGCCAGTATTGATCGAGACGCAGGGACAGCCACCGGTTCAGCGTGTCATAATGCGGGGCGATCAGATCAAACATCGCCCGCACCGAGGCCGCTTTTTCCGCATCGGGCGGCAGAACATCCGACATGGCGTCAAGGAATCAGCCAAATCTGCTCCGAGCAAGGGCAGGAGCGGTATGCGGATACATAGGACGCGCCTGACAGCTGAGACCACCCCCAGGCGCACGAATGCCTATGATGGAATGACCGGCAACACAATATGCGACTGAAACTTTTTGTTATGCAAAACCGTTTGCTGCGCGGTCTGGAACTGCGTGCCGGTCGCCTGATCGCCGCCGGTGTTCAGGTTGCGGTCGAAGCGCGGGAAGTTGCTCGACGAGACCTCCACGCGCAGACGATGTCCGGGCAGAAACACATGGCTGGTTGCCCATAAGTCGATACGCAACTCATACGGTTCATCTGGCGTCAGCAGGGTCGGATGACTCAGGGAGTCACGATAGCGCGCGCGTAAAATACCGTCGGCAATGTTCTGGGCATAACCGTCGGGCCGGACATCGACCAGCTTGGCGGTAAAGTCGGTATCGGTGGCAGAAGACGAGGCATAGAGCACGACCGTGAGGGAGCCGGTGACTTCGAGCGGTGTGTCCAGCGGCTCTCCGGTATAGACCAATACGTCTTGTCGGCTTTCCACCTCACGCTGGTCTGTAACTCCGACCGGAATAATCAGCGTGTTGCCGCCACAGGTCGGAACCGGATTGGCAGGGTCGTATTCGTACCGATCAGAGGGTTCGTCCTGAGGGGGCTCAACGCTCAGCCCGCCGTCACCGTCGAGGCTGTTCGCCCGTCCCTGGCTGTGGAAGTAGTAGGGCGTGTACCGGGTGCGCGCCAGCGGCCATTCATACTCGTCCCGCCAGCGATTGGTGCCCATCACAAACAGCCGGATGGGCGGTTCCTCGGCAACTCCCGAGTCTATCCCCTTGAGCCAGTAGTCAAACCAGCGCAGCTGGGTCTCGTGCAGTTCGATGACGGCGTTCGGACCAAAGTCAATATCTCCGGTCCCACCGGAAATCGGCGTGGTATACGGAAACAGGTGGGCCCACGGCCCGAGCAGCAATTTCTGCCCGCCGCGTGCCTCCGGTGTCATGGCCCGCGCCTGCAAGCCGCAGAAGTGCACCAGGGCATCGCGCAGGAAAATGTCATACCACGAACTCACATGGTACATGGGGATGTTGATGTTGCGGTGCTGACGCTCGATATTGATCGGCCACCAATAGGGACCGTCGTCAGGGTGGGTCAGGTAATCGCGCAGATACGGGGCCACCTCTTCGAGCAGGTCGGCCCAATACATGAGCGGGAGGCGCGTATAGGCTTCCGGTGAAAGCGGATTCCCGAAATTAATGGAACGCAGCAGGTCGGGCCGCACCTTCGGCCAGAGTTGCTCCTTGATGCCTTTGCGATCAATGGTGTTGCGCGCCAGGAAGATCGCGTAGGGCACCTGCCAGCCCAGCGAGAAGGCTCCGCCGGTGTGGTAGACCCAGCCTTGATGGTAATCGGCGCCGGCGGATACGGGAAAAGCACACTGGAGATGTGGCGGCCGCGTCGGCGCGAGCTGATACTGGGTTGCGCCGAGATACGACTGGCCCTGCGTGCCGACTCGACCGTTCGAGTACGGCAGCGTCGCAGCCCACTCAACCGTATCGTACCCGTCCTGGGCTTCATCAATGAGCGGATAGTAT
>WTHD01000190.1 GCA_011523265.1 Candidatus Binatota bacterium | reverse complement strand
GATATCATACACATCGACTTCGCCGGGACGGATCGCTTCGACAAAATATTGCTGGGTAATCCGGATGCCCAGCTTCTTCAGCCTGGGGAAGATATACATGATATCCAGGTTGCGAAAGAGGCGTTCGCCGGCAAACATACGCGGGCTGAGAACCTCGACCTCGACCCCGGCTTTGGCCAGCACTTGGGCCAGGGCAAAAGGCAAATGGCCGCCCGTCTCATCCAGGATGAGAACGCGCGAGCCGAGTGCCTGGGTGTCTTCGAGGACCCGCCTGGTTGCCGTACCAACATCAAGCACGTGGGGGAGAGCAGTGCCGGGAATGGCCTGGCGCTCGGGACGATAGAGGCTCTCGCCGGTGCGTTCGTAAGAGGCGCCGGTTGCAACCACAACGCTCGACGCCTCGATATTCCGCAGTGATTGCGGTGTGACCTCAACGCCACACTGGACCTCGACCCCCGCATTTTCGACCTCCCGCTCCAGGTTGTCGATCGCAATCGACCAGGCGGTCAGGCCCGGCAGTTGCTCCAGCACCCGTAAATGGCCGCCCAACCGGTCAGCGCGTTCAAGCAAGGTCACCGCGTGACCGCGCTTGGCGGCAACCGCGGCGGCTTTCATCCCGGCGGGCCCGCCACCGATGACCGCGATATGCTTCTGGTCCGCCTCCGGGACGCTCTGCAGGGAACCCTCTCCCCAGTAGGCTTCTCTACCGCTGATTGGATTCAGGGTGCAGATGAGTTCGCGGTGTTCAAACAGACGCGCCCCGCACTCATTACACCGGTTGCAGCGGATGATTTCGTGTTCGCGGCCGTCGCGCGTCTTTTTGACCGTAAAGGGGTCGGTCAGAAGCTGTCTGGCCATTGCGACCATATCTGCCGCGTCGCTTTCCAATATGGCCTCAGCCGTCCGGAGATCACGAACCTTCCCCACAACAAAGACCTTGCCCCGGTCGCCAACGATTTCTTTGGCGCGTTTGCTGAACGGTGCCAGCCAGCCATCCGGCTCGTCCCCTTCCATACTGGGCAGTGCCAGATGAAGCGTGTGATAGCCCCCGGCCGAGATGTTGAAGAAGTCAAACAAGCCGGTCGCCGCCAGCACCTCGACCTGTTCCTCTGCCTGCTCCGGGGTAATCCCACCCTCGGGGCCAAGGAATTCGTCCCACGACAGCCGGACTCCCACCACAAAATCAGCTCCCACCCGCTTGCGCACTTGCTCGGCGCATTCGATGAGCAGTTGACAGCGTTTGGCCGGTGTCCCGCCGTAGGCGTCATCGCGCTTATTGTAGGTCGGGCTCATAAACTGGCCCAGGCCGTAACTATGCGCCCCGTGCAACTCGACCCCATCAAGCCCGCCCCGCTTGACGTTCGCCGCCGACTGCCCAAAGTCGCGCGCTAATTCCGCGATCTCGTCAGGCCCCATCACGAGGGGGATTTCATTGTGTACGACTGAGGGAATTCGCGACGCCCCCCAGATGGGTTTGTTGCGGTCGATGAACATCCGGCCGCGATCGTGGACGCCCATGGAGGCGAGCTGAACAAAGATGCTGGCGCCCTGCTGATGCACGGCCTCGGCCAGCTTGCTCATGGACGGAATACAACTCTCGCTCCAGACATCAACGATATGGAAAAACGAACCCAGCGCGCTCCGGGCGGCCGCAACGGTTTCGGTAATGCACAGCGCAACGCCACCTTTGGCGCGCTCGCGAAAATACGCGATCTGTCGGTCAGAGAAAACATGGTCGCGGGGGTCGCCGTGCTGCGAGCTGTGGGCGGGTTGCAGAATCCGATTCCGCAGCGTGAGATTGCCGAGCTTGAGCGGCTCCCACACGCGTGACAGATCGGGACTTTGTGATTGCTGTGCCGACGTGCTCATCTGCTTCCTCCTTTATTGGGGCAACGACTCTGGAGCTTCTCTCTGCTCGGGCGGCTCGGATTCCGGGAGAGCGAAGGGGGTCGGCTCGGCAAAGCGGCGCACCACATTGGCCGTAATCCGAGCGATATCGTTGTCATAGCCGTTGCGAGCAAGCGCGCCAAACCACGAAATCGAACCAACGGAAAACACGGCCCCACCGGCCGGGGTCTCAAAAAACACCAGGTCTGCCCGGACGACCGGATCGGGGGAGGGCACGCTGGTCGACGCCTGGAGCTCTTCCTTGGTCCGGGTCATGTCAGGCCCAAACTCCGTTGCGGAAGCAAGGATAACGGCGTGGGCAGGGGAACCCAGCGTTTGGCTATAGCGGTCAACCTCCTGGCCGGCAGCACCGCCGCCGAGCCCTGAGGTGCCAATCTCTTCATCCGTCACCCCCTCAAATATCCACGCGGCACGAGAGGTATGGCTGTCTGGACTGCGCTTATAGCCGATAGCCCGTTTAAATCCCTGCGCGGCAAATCCCACCCCTACGAGGGTATTCGACGCCCGGCCTAAACGCCGCCACAGGCCGCCGTACTCACCGGTAAAAGCGTGGTAAGACTCTCCCGGCTCGGTTTGCCAGTTGCGGACGCCGTCCTCAGCCCGCCGTAATTCAACCGCCCCAGGCCAGGCATCGCTCAGCGCGACCCGCCAATAAAACCCATTACCGCCGAGATACATCAACCGCCCGCCCCGCCGCATCCATTCTTCAAGAGTGTCGAGCATCCGGGTTGACCAGTACTCCGGATGGGTTCCGGTCACAATGACCCGGTACGGAGCCAGCGCGTCAATCCCTTCGGCATGGACATCTTCGTCAGCGAGGATATCGTGACCAACCCGGAGGTGGTCGAGGAAGGCGTTAATGTCCGTATCCGGGGTGAAGTTCCAACCGTCCGCCCCAGGCCGGAGTTGGAGAACCGGGCGGCGTCGAGAACTGAACATGACGCCGCTGCCATCCGCGTGTTTCTCGTACGTGGATCGACCAACTTCGGGATGGTGACGCAGGTATTCGTGCTCAGGCCGCAGGCGGGAGCGCGTGGCGATAAAGTCCGCGCCTTCAAACAGCATCCGGTGATTGGCGTAGGCCATATAGGTGAATGAGGGCATGAGGAGGGCGACATCGGCCGTTGGCGCATGTTGGGCGGGCCGAACGAAAAACGGTATCCGATCCTGGCCATGAGCGGTTCGTAAGCGAAAGGCATAGATGCCGCTCGCAAGGTCGGCTGGTAGATTCAGCTCTGCTGTGACCGGCCAGCCGGCGTCATATACATCGTCACTATGAAAATGAATGGCGTCATAATGCGATGGCATGGCGGTCCAGGCGTGATGGCTGCCGTCCCAGTCGGGACCCGTGACCGCCCGCGCGGGAAGCTGGTGGAGGAGGCCGTGGCGCTCATGGCCACTGACGTCAACGACCTGCCTCCCGCCCATGTCTTTGGAGAAGTCCCATTCCAGGGTCGTCGCATCGAGTGTCAGCACGGGTCTGGCAAGGCGACCGTCGAAGTGAGCGCCATCAGAGGAAGCCGCGAATAAACAACGGTGGAGCCGTCCCGTTGGTATTGCGCTGAGTGCGGCGCTTACGGTATGGGGCTCGAATCGCTCAAAGACGTCCTGACCGGGTGAACGACTTGGCTGTGGGGTGAGCGTGCCCGTGACAGTGCCGTTCTTCAGGTCTGCGGCGATTTCGACCTGGTACCAGCGCTTGGCTTGGAGTGGTTGCTCTCGGAGGAGGAGCTCGGTTTTCCCAATACGAGTCACAAGACGCCCCTTCGACAGCCTCAGCACCAGCAGCGGTCCAGATTCACCAACGACCGAAAACAGGGTCTGATTCTGCTCCGGTCGCGTTGCAAAGACGTGAATCTTCAATTGCGTCTGTCGGGTGACCGAGAAACCCGACAAATCGACTTCGCCGTAAGAGCCGGTCTGTAAACACTGCTCAGTAAGCGTGACCTCGGTGGGCAGTTCGCTCGGTACTGCTATTTCTTTGAAGCCAGGTCCGCTCCGGGTCGGGTCGCCACAAATAATGCGGACGAGATCGAGTCGGGCAGAACCGGGCGTGTGGCTGGAGGCCATACAGCGGATTGCTTCCCCGGCGCGGAGTGAGAGTGGTTCACAGTAGCCGGTAATGGTCTTTATGTGCTTGGGATCGTCCATTAAGGAACTTTCCCTGCTTCCGTTGCCTCAGGCACCTCTTCAAGCCTACCCGTTTTAATGTCATAGATATAGCCGTAAATGGGGATATCGCCGGGAACCAGGGGATGATTGCGGATGCGCGTCACATCTTCGACCAGACTTTTTGTGCTATCCGAGATCGTCAGCCAATCGATATAGCTTCCCTCTGTCGAACCGGGCCCCTCGCCGGAGTCCTGCCAGCCCGAGGCGCCCATCGTGGCGGTCCGGAGGCTGCTGGCGAGGAGGCTGCGCATCACCTCATCGGTGAAGGTCGCCATGCCGCACTGCGTATGATGAATGACGAACCACTCGCGCGTTCCCAGGAGTTTATACGAAATCACGAAGGAGCGGATGGCGTCATCACTCGCCCGTCCGCCCGCGTTGCGGATCACATGCGCGTCGCCCTCCGCCAGACCGGCGTATTTTGCCGGGTCGAGCCGGGCATCCATACAGGTCAGAATGGCAAAGCGCCTGCCGGGCGGGGCTGGCAATTCGGCCTTCTTGCCAAAATTCTTGGCGTAGGCGGCGTTGGCCGCGAGGACTTCCTCTCGGAGTTGACTCATCGGGTATCTCCTTTACTGACATATCGATATACCAGATTGCCGGATCGCTGTCGTAGGTCCGGCATGGGCGTACCACCGGGCAGACGTTGAGCGGATAAAATGATACGCCTCGGTAAAAAGCGACGGAAAGGAACGCAAACATGGCAAGACCTAAGCTGTACGGGATTCCTGGCTCGCGGGCGATACGTTCGCTCTGGGCGATTGAGGAAGTGGGCGTTGAGTATGAGCACGTCTCGGTCAATTTCATGGACGAGTCGAAAACGCCGGAGTATCTGGCGGTGAATCCGAACGGTCGTATTCCCGCCTTGCAGGATGGTGATGTGACCCTGTTTGAGTCCATGGCGATCAATCTCTATTTGGCCAAAACCTACGGCGGTGATCTCTATCCCGGTAATCCTGCCGATGAAGCCCTGGTCTGGCAATGGAGTGTGTGGGTCATGACCGAGATCGAGCCACCCCAGATGGACATCGTGGTCCAAAAGTTTTTTACGCCTGAGGAAAAGCGGAGCGCGGCGGTTCTCGCCGCCGCCGAGAAAACGCTGGCCCGCCCCCTGAAGGTGCTTGATGACACCTTGGCCAAAAGAGACTGGCTGGTCGGTGACGCCTTTAGCATCGCCGATCTCAACGTATCCGGGGTGATGATGCTGCTCTCGATGGTGAAATTCGACTACTCGACCTACGCCAACGTGAAGCGCTGGGCAGAGGCGTGTTATGCCCGGCCCTCGCTTGAGCGGGCCAAGGCGGTTGGCAAGTAGTCTGACGCAGGCGCTTCGTTTTACAGGCCGCGCAAGAAACGCAGGATACACGCGGTTGTTTCCTGCGGCTTTTCCGCCTGCACCCAGTGGCCGGCGCCTTCAATGATTTCGAGAAAGCGCAGGTCTTCAAACGCGTCCGGAAACGTGGCGCGCCAGTTGGGATCGTAGAGCAGGACATCGTCTGCCGCCCCGGCCACAAAGGCTGCGGGCTGGGAGAACTTTTTGCCTTCGAGCTCGGGCGTCATGCCATTATTCGTCGGGATATTGCGATACCAGTTCACCGGTCCTCGGAAACCGCTCGTCCGGTACTGCTCGACGTAATAGTCGAGGTCTTCCGGCGTGAGCCAGCTTGGCAACTGCTGTGGCTCGGGCAGCGCGTCCAGCAGGCCGCTCGACCTGGGGTGCTCCAGTTGCTTCATCCAACTCTGCGCCGGCGCGTCGGCGCACAGGCCGTAATACAGGATACGCAGGCTGCGCTCCAGGTCTTTTTCAAGCTCGGCTTCAACCCGGCCTTCTTCCTGAAAGTAGCGCATATACCAGAACTGGTCGTCCATGCCCGGCGGATTCAGCGCGGCATCCGTCATGCGCCAAAAGGGAACGGACAGGCCCATTACGGCGGTACAGCTCTCCTCGTGGAGCAGGGCGGTATTCCAGGCCACAACGCAGCCCCAGTCATGGCCGATGAGAGTGAATTCATCATAGCCCAGGGCCGGGGCGATACCGGCCACATCGGCGGCCAGCGTGCGAATGTTGTAATCCGAAATATTGGGCGGACACTCACTGCCGCCATAGCCGCGTTGATCGGGCACGACGACGCGATAGCCCGCGGCCACGAGCGGGTCAATCTGGTGCCGCCACAGATACCAGCACTGCGGCCAGCCGTGGAGCAGAATCACCAGCGGACCATCGCCTTCCACGACGGTACGCAGCCGGACGCCGTTGGTTTGAATCATTTCAAAGTTGCGATTGATCATGCGTCGCTCCTCAAGGTTGATAAGCCAGTATAAAAGGATTCGTTTGCTGTAACTGGCAAATCAATCAGATCTTACTATAGGTCGCGTTCTGGATTTCCCGGCGCAGTTCTGCACTGCCCAGGCCTTCTCCGTCCTGCTCACGGCCCAGGGCGTATTGCGGTCCGATGGATTCGGGGCCTTCTCCCGGTGGCAGCGGCGGCGTGTAATAGCCCAGGGCGTAGCTTCCCAGCGTATAGCCGAGCAGATCCTGCAATTCGGTTGATAAGGTTTTGGCAATCTCGGGCGGACAGGACAGGTACTGGTTTTCCTCCTGGCGCAGCCAAGCCAGCGAGTAGGTGATATTCATACCGATCCGGTCGTCGTCCGAGTCATTCGCCCCTGCGGCGTGTAAGACCGATCCGGTATACAGCAGCACCGAGCCGCGCGTCATCTCGGCCTGGGCCATCTCACTCTTGTCCGCCCGGCGCCCGTCCGGCCAGTCCGGACTGCCCGGAATAACCCGCGTGGCTCCGTTTTCACGGGTAAAATCGGTTAGCGCCCACATGGTGTTGAACTGGGGCTCGATGCCTTTCAGATAGGTTCCCCAGGCCCAGCGGTCACGGTGGATTGCCTGCTTGGGTTGGCCGGGTCGAATACGAATAATCTGGCCGAGATGGAGTTGAATGCGTGAGCAGTAGGGTGCCAGAAAGGTCTGAGCGGCTCCAAGCACCGCCTGATTGGTCACCAGGTCTCGGCACGCCGGCGAGCGGGCCACCAGCGCGCCCGTGCGTGTGGTCCGGAGACCGACGAAAGGGTCCTGGCCGTTGCGCGTGGCTTCGATATACGGTCCGGTTTCGCTCAGCACCTGATCGACCTCGGCAGGGGTGAGTATATCCTTCAGGATAACCGCCCCGTCCCTTTCAATGATCGGGAGGATATCCGTGGTGTCCGCCGTTGCCGGGAGGGTTGTCAGATGTGTCATTGCTCTCTCCTTCTGAATTTCTCCTGATCCATTATCACGAACTGCACGACAGCATGGAACAGTCGAGGCCGTCCGGGAGTATCCTCAGCCTTCTAGGCGGTCTCCGGCGCAGATGGCGGTTGAGATGCCCAAGGCTCATAGTGCAACACCATGATCTGATCCGGTCGGAGGCCCACCGACTCGTATGTCCGGCCCTCTCGGTCACAAAATTCGACTTCAAACGCTGCCCCATCCGCCAGAATTTCTACGACCGTCCCGACCTGCCCACGCCAGAGTTTATAGTCAGGCAAGTCAACCATGAGGGCCACTACGTCTAACAGTTTTATCGGGATTGTCATCGTCCACCTCTTTTTCTCAGAGAGGATAGCACGTCGTGAGCCTGGGGATATCTCTCCCATGCTCGATAATCCACCCACTTCGGACCTGGGTTCGTTTGTCACGCCACACAAGAAAGAAATCGACAAGATACCGTTGTCCATGCGCGTCGCGACGTCCTAACCGTGCTTCGTGGGTTTTGACTACCTGGAGTAAGATGCCACGTAATGCCTCGGCGTCATTAGCGTTGAGGCCCAGAGCAGCAAACAACCGTGCTTTATGCTTCCCCTCGTCGTGTGCGGGATTCAAGCAGTAGTCACGGAGTTTGCGAATGTCCACTACAGCGCGCTCCGCGTTTGGAAGGGACATGCCGCTGCTTTCGCTTAATGGTCAACGTATTATATTTCCGCGTGTTATATCTCTGCTGTCTATAAATCGTTTCCAAATGGTTTAGCGTGCATTGTTCGGATTTAGTTAAAGCTTACGAACTGCACGACAGCATGGAACAGCCCGGACGCTGGCGGGCCCAGTCGGGCCGTTTTTGGGCGTAGGCTTCTTTGTCCGGCTGTTCATCATAGGGATGGCGGAGGAGTTCCAGCAAGTCGTGCACCATGGAGGGGTCGCCCTGCTCGGCCTTGTCGATAGCGAGCTGGGCGAGATAGTTGCGCAGCACATATTTGGGGTTGAGCGCGTTCATCCGGTTCCGGCGTGTCTCGTTATCCGTTCCATCTTCCCTCACCCGGTCGTGATAGCGGCGCAGCCAGGCGGCGATACGGGCCGTTGTCTCCGGGGTGAGCTGTTCCGGGACGTAATAGGCGTCCAAAAGTGGTTCGATAAAAGTGGCGTCGTCGATCCGGTCTCCGGGTTGAGTGTCGAGATCGAGGCTCGCCAGCCGCCGATAGAAGATGGTCATGTCCGTCTCGGCCAGTTGCAAGATTTCCAGCAGACCGGTGATCAGGCCATCGTCCAGGTCGGGCTTGAAGGCTTGGAGCCCAAGTTTGCGGGTCATCGTGGATTGCCAGCACGACTCAAATTCCTGCCCATAGCTGTTCAGCACCTCTACCAGCGGTTCTGTCTGCTCAATCAGGGGGTAGAGGGCGTTGGCAAACTGGACCAAGTTCCAATGGGCAATCTGGGGCTGTTTGCCAAAGGCGTAGCGATGACTCGCGGCATCGGTGGTATTGGGCGTCCAGTTGGGGTCATAGTTTTCCAGCCAGCCGTACGGGCCGTAGTCAATCGTCAACCCCAGGATGGACATATTATCCGTGTTCATCACCCCGTGGACAAAGCCGACCCGCAGCCAGTGTACGATCATCCGGGCGGTTGTCCGGCAGACTTCCTCGAACCAGGCCAGATAGGTCGCGCGGGACGGCTCGCCCAAATGGGGAAAGTCGGTGCGGATGGTGTAGTCCACCAACTGCTGCAAGACGTCGATTTCTCCGCGGGCGGCAAAGATCTGAAAATTGCCAAAGCGTACAAAAGACGGCGCGACCCGGCACACCACGGCTCCCGGCTCGGGTTTGGGATTGCCATCATAAAACATATCGCGGATGACGTGTTCACCCGTCGAGACCAGGCTGAGCGCGCGGGTGGTCGGGACACCGAGGTGGTACATGGCTTCGCTGCACAAGAATTCTCGGATGGACGAGCGCAGGACGGCCAGTCCGTCCGCGCTCCGCGAATAGGGCGTCAGGCCCGCCCCCTTGAGTTGGACCACCCAGCGTTTTCCGGTCGGACCGACGATCTCGCCCAGATTAATGGCCCGGCCGTCCCCGAGCTGCCCGGCCCAGTTGCCGAACTGATGACCGCCGTAACACATCGCGTAGGGGTCCATGCCGTCCAGCACCCGATTCCCCGAGAAGACGTGGGGGAAATCGTCCGACTCGCAAAACGCGCGGGAAAGGCCCAATTCCTCGGCCACTTCCCAGGCATAGGCAACCAACCGGGGCTGAGCGACTTTTGTCGGCTGGACGCGGGAATAACACGCCCGCGTGACCTGACGGCGGGCGTTTCCGGTTTGAGGGT
>WTHD01000350.1 GCA_011523265.1 Candidatus Binatota bacterium | reverse complement strand
GCGGCGTGGACCGCGTCAATTTCCTCCTCAACGCTGCCGAGATCATTCCGCAGGCCCAAGTCCTCGACAGCCTGCGGCTGTTTGCCAAAGAGGTCATGCCCGCGTTTGCCGACTCCCAGCCGCAACACGCCGTCGCGGGAGGAGCCAGCTAATGCCGGTGTTTGGGAAACAGGACGTTGAAGCCGCTGCGGCCCAAGCGCCGCTGATGTCCGGCTTTGATACCGACGCCTGGGAGCTCAAGGGCGCGGAGATTCTCCAGCTCAGCTATGAAATAGCCGAGGAACCGGCGGAATGGCTGATTCCGCCCGCGCTCCATCCGAGTATTCCGCCGTATGCCACGTTCTCGGTCATGCATTATCCCGACAGCCCGGTCGGGCCGTTCGCTCTCGCCCAGGTTCGTATTATCGTTCGGGCCGGTATTCGACCCCGCGGCTACCTGCTGCACGCCTATGCCAGCACCGAGCCGGCGGTGAGTGAGTTGCAAGCACGTTGGGGGTTTACGGTCGAGACCGCGACGGTCTCACTCCAGCCGCGCCACGATCGGGTGATTGGAAAGGTTGAACGCGACGGCGAAACGCTCATGGAGATCGAACTGGAGAACCCCGAGCATATCTCAGGCGCGGATATTACTTATCTCGACAGCCTGCATTTGGCTCGGGTTCAGGACCAGGACAAGCCGGTCATTGTCCAGGTTGACCCGGAATACGTGTTTCACGCGGCGCAGCGCGGCAAGCCCCGCCTCATCACCTTCAAGGCCGGAGCCTGGGGGGACTCCGGGCGGTTGCACTGCACGACTCCGATTATTGCGACCATGACGCAATGTGATACCGACCTGCCCCACCTTCGCTTCGCCCTTGATCCCTCCCTGCCGGCCGCCCAGGGCAGCCGCAGACTCGCGGCGTAACCGCTCCAGAAGGCAGGAGTAGCGCATATGGCAAAGAATTTAACTACGCTCCATAAGCAGATCACAACGGTGCGGAGCAAGCTGGATGCGCTCGATAAGCGCGTTACCGAACAGGGAGAAACGAGTCGGGACATACGGCAGCAGACCCGGCTCATGTCCCGACTCGTCAGCCTCATGACCCAATTCAGAGAGGCTGATCAAGAGCGCCTGGACCATATTGCACAGATGCAGCGGGATACCGCGCTGATGGCTGGCGAGAATCTGAAGTTGACGCGGGGTATCGCAGAACGTCTGCTCGAACGGCGGCAATAGACCTCTTGTCAAGCCGTTCGCCCCCTGAGAGCCACACAGGAGGCAGTTCATGTCTGATGTCATATTCAAGGTTTCAGGACAGTCGGAATCACCCGCCCGCCTGGCCGTTCAGGTCAGAGGGTTTGAATTGATCGTTGACGAGCCGCCGGGCCTTGGCGGAGATGACGAGGGGCCGAATCCGGTTGAGTATATCCTGGCTGGCTTGGCCGGCTGTCTCAATGTGATGGGGCATATTATTGCCAAAGAAATGGGCTTTACGATTCGGTCCCTGACCATCGATGCGGCCGGTCCGCTCAATCCGAAAAAACTGCTCGGCAAGCAGACGGAGGACCGGGCCGGATACAAAAACATTGACGTCACGCTCAAGGTTGATGCCGATGTCGATCAGGCCACCCTGGACCAATGGCTGGCGACCATAGAGACGCGCTGTCCGGTCTCGGACAATCTGATGAACCTGACCCCGGTGGCGGTCCGGGCGCAGCCAGCCGTGCAGTCGGAACACGGCACGGAAGCCCTCTCATCCTAGAGCGGTTTACGATAAGTTGTAGCCATATTATTCCGTCTTCGTCATGCCGGACGTGATCCGGCATCCAGAGGCCGGGGGGTGAGGCTGGATGCCTGCTTGCGCAGGAATGACGGGCGGCGCCACAGGATCGTAATTTGCGCTCGTCCTCTCCCGCCAGGCTCACGGCCCGCCCGTTTGCGAGGGGGAGACGAGCCCCCCCTACTTCTACTTGGCCGCAGCCTGCAAGAGCCGCACCACGGCGGCACTGGGCCTGCCATGGGCCGGTATCTCCTGCG
>WTHD01000248.1:6508-9741 GCA_011523265.1 Candidatus Binatota bacterium | reverse complement strand
CCAGCCAAAGCCATGCATGCCGCATAGTTCATTGGCGTAGCCGAACATTTTGATTCGGTCTGCTTGATCGGCCGGAATCAGCGCAGGCTCGGGCTGGATGCGTTCCGCCAAATACAGCTGCTCGGCCCAGTTTGATTTTGGAAATTCCTCATTCCAGGCAATCGCCGGCGCGGAGGCCTGCGCCGTCCAGGCAATGAGGTCGGCGTGGTCGGAGCCGATCTCAAACAGCCCGCGCGTATACGGAATCTTCTTCACGTCCAGAATGCCGCGAATCCCCTCCGCCCACGGACCAGGGATGCCTTGGCCCAGGACCATACGCATACCGGATTGCTTTCTTGCTTCTGCAACACTGACATATTCAGCCATAGATTTTCTCCTTCTGCTGTTAATTACCTCGACCGAGCGGTGGAAGCTGATCCGGCGTCACCCACTCTTCGGAGACGCCGTTCACAAATTCCGGCGGTAAGGCTCTGATGGGAGTCCCCTCAAATTCCGCAGGCAGTTCCGCGGGCCGAGTAGTATAAACATACACGACTCCGTAGCCGGGCCGCACCGCCACAACCCCCGGCAATTGTGACAGGGCATGGTCGGCCGTTGTGTACTGCTTTTCGACTGTACGGACTCGAGAGGTTTTATAGGCTTTCAGCGCCCGGCTTGAGACGGCTCGACCACGCGCGTCCGTGATGCCGCTCGGGATTTCGGCGCGTCGCAGTGCCGCAAGGTCACCCTGCGGTCGCGGAGCGCACGCGCCCAGGAGCCCGAGCACGATCAGCCAGCCATACCAACGGAAGAATCTTTTCGGAGAGAGCGGTTCTGAGTCAGGCATACGTTCCTCCGCATTCAGATACTGCACCCTGGGTCCGGGTCAATCGGACCCAACCTTTTGACAAGCTGTAGGCCATTCTTACTGCCTCGGGCAACCACAATAGGCATGGTCGCGTGCTGGTTTTCCGCGTCTATACTCACCGGACCTGTCGGAGACTCGAATTTCAGCCCGCGTAGCCCCGTCAGTGCCGCTGCGGCACTCACCTCTCCGCTTTTTTCCCAGGCTGCCTGGAGTGCCTTCACCGCGTTATAATGCGTCAGGGCATGGTAGCCAATGGGGGTATTGCTGCCGTGCTGAGAGCGCACCCGCGCAACGAAATCAGGCACGCCGCCTTCGGGGTCACTTGCGACAAACGGACTCGTGGTCACAATTCGTTCCAGCTCTTCGGGTGTGAGCCCGTCAACCAGAGCGTCGTTAAACCCGATCCAGCCCACGGTGAGTTTATTCAGCAGACCAAGCTCGCTGGCTTGATGAAGAAATTCTTGCCCATGCTTCCGCATCACACAAAACAACACCGAGGCCGTATTCGTCTCTTGAATCCAGCGGATGATGGGCCGGAATTGCCGCTCCCCGGTCGCGGTCAGGGCCTGGCCGTGGACGTGGTGGCCGCGCTGATACATCGGAAGGCGCAGTTGGCGGAACATCGTATTCTGCCAACTGGGATACGAACCCAGCATGAAATAATCTTTAATCTGCTCTGCTTCGTCCAGATAGCGGACGAGAGCATGGCCGTCCTGACTCGTAGTCGGGCCCAGGGAGAACAGGACGGGCGAACAAAAGCCCCCCGCGTGATTGCTCGCATTCACCAGGGGAATGTTGCGATCGGAGAGAAAACGGGCCGCATACTTCCGCCCGGCCGCGGCCCACGGTCCGATAAGGGCGATCGCCCCCCACTCGTCAATCAACTCCTGGCAGCGCTCGGGCAGGACCGCCGGAGTTGTTTCCGAGTCGCGGTATTCAACCGCGATCTTCCGGCCGAGGACCCCGCCGCTGCCATTGATCTCGGCGACCGCGGTGTCAATACCAAGACGCATCTGCCGGGCGTACGCATCGGCATTTCCGCTGAGGGGGATGAGGGCTCCAATGCGGACGGTCTGATCTATATTCTGATCTCGGGCAAAGACCGGCGATACCAATGTAGAGCGCCCCAGGAACGCTGCGGCGCCTGAAACGGCAATCCATTTCAGCGCGTCCCGTCTCTTTATTTGCTTGTCCTTCTTCCGCACCTACCCTCCTTAGTCTCTTTCCGCTTGTACCCGAATCGGCGCCAAGTCCTCAGGCGTGAGCCCCATATCGGTTAAGTCCTGAGGTAAACGCTGGTTCACTATCAGGCTGGCCGCGGTACGGCCCATCGCAGACGAAGTCTGGATACCATAGCCGCCCTGCCCGGCTAGCCAGAAAAATCCGGCGCGTTCGCTATCCATGCCCACGGCGGGGGTTTTATCCGGGACAAAGCTGCGCAATCCAGCCCATCTACGGTTAATATGGGCAATGGACAAGGTCGTTGCTTTTTGAATACGGTCTATGGCAACCGCCACATCATAGTCGTCCGGAAACACATCACACGGGTCCATCGGGGTTTCATCCGCGGGAGAGGCAAGAATCCCCCCGGACTCAGGCTTAAAATAGAACTCTTCATCGCTATCGATGATAACCGGCCACGCCGAGAGCTCTTCCGGCGGTACCCCAGCAGGGCCATTACAGGTAAAGGCCGTGCGGCGTTTTGGCACCAGGCCGACTGGGCGCACTCCGGCCAGCTGGCCAATGACATCACACCACGCACCAGCCGCATTCACCACGACCGCAGCTGCGTATTGCTGGTCAGGCGTATGGACCTCCCAGCTCGCGTCCGTCTGCCGAAACCGGACTACTT
This sequence comes from Candidatus Binatota bacterium, assembly GCA_011523265.1. Lineage (GTDB taxonomy): Bacteria > Desulfobacterota > Binatia > Bin18 > Bin18 > Bin18. Next base: position 7,042 of record WTHD01000248.1, on the reverse strand, counting down.
CGGCGTTTGTGATCACCGTTCCACCCCGGTTTCTTAATCCCCGCAAGAAACCCTGATGAATCGCATGTACGTCGAGGTCCAATGCGTAGGGCTCCAGGATGGCATAGGAGACATAGCCGGTTCGTAAGGCAGAACACAGAGCGTATGCCTCTGCGGGCTCAACCGCGCGAATCGTGGGGACCAGCCGCTGCGCCTCACCAAGCGTTGCCTCCAGTCCGGCCTTTTGATCCTCGCGTGCGATCCACAGCATCTGGCGAGGGGCGGTCAGTGGGTATTCCGTAAACCCGTCCGGCGGATGTTCCAAAAACGGACGGGTCGCCAGGGTGAGGCGGCGAATAATGGAGTTGCCGTAATTCTGGGTTAAGACGGCGGCCGACCGTCCGGTTGAATGATGACCGGGCACCGCTTCGCGCTCAAGGACAATGACCCGACCATGGGCGGCCAGCTCAAAGGCAACCGACGCCCCGGCTATACCAGCCCCGATGATGAGAAAATCGCATGTTTCCATTTGACGACTCCCTTCGCCTGACCCCG
>WTHD01000248.1:0-6408 GCA_011523265.1 Candidatus Binatota bacterium | reverse complement strand
TTTGTCAATTGTTTTGCACCGCTCCGGACATGGCGGAAGCCACCTCGGTATGGTATGCCTCCGGTGACCCCCAAGAGAATCTTGCCCTGTAAGGAGGAGGCCATGGAGTTCAGCGTCACGGTGGCAACCAATATCGGAGACTGGCAACTCATTAAATTTGCCGAGGACTTGGGCTATGACCGGGCCTGGGTGCCCGATTCCCAGATGATCTGGTCTGACTGCTACGCCACGCTGGCCGTAGCGGCGCAAAACACGTCACGGATTAAGCTCGGCACCGGAGTCGCCATCCCCGGAACCCGGATCGCTCCGGTCACCGCCCACTCGATCGCTTCGATCAATCGGATTGCACCGGGCCGCGCCTTCCTCGGTATTGGTACCGGACATACCGCTATGCGCGTCATGGGCATGAATCCCATGAAAATCCGTGACTTCCGCGAGTACCTGCGTGTCCTGCGGACTCTCCTGAGCGGTGAAGAGGTCGAATACACCTTTAATGACACAACGCGGACCATTCGATTTTTGCACCAGGACCTGAAATTCATCGAGCTGGAGCAGCCCATTCCCATCATCGTAGCGGCCAATGGACCCTTGGCCCTCAAAGCTGCGGGGGAATTTGGCGATGGTCTGATCTCGGTATTGAACGAGCAAGAAGCAGTTCTGAATCTCAATATGGACTATGTGGGTCAGGGGGCCGCCAGAGTGGGCCGGGACCTGAGCGACTATCATACGGTCTCGCTCACCTCGGTCGTCGTGCTGGAACCGGGCGAGGACCTCACCTCGGACCGCGTCATAGACGAATGTGGCTCATGGGTGTCGGCGGTCCTGCACTTTGCCTATGAAATCTACGAGTTCACCGGCAAAGAAGAAATGATTCCCCCATCCATCCACGATATTTGGGACGAATACTGCGCCTATGTGAAAAAAATGGAGATCCCGGCGGAGAAACGCTATCTCCAGATTCACAATGGCCACTGCACATTTCTGATGCCCGAGGAGCGGCGCTTTATCACGCCCAAAGCCATTGAGGGTTCGTGCATCGTGGGGACACCGGACGAGATTGTTGACAAGCTGCGCGCCGCGGAGAAAAACGGGCTCAAAGAAGTCAGCCTGCTTCCGCCAATGGCCAGCGCCCGCAAAGTGCTGACCGATTTTAAAGACAAGGTCATGGCGCGGTATTAAGGCAGGGCGTGGCCGTAGGCCGAACCCATCCCTCCCCACTCCTGCACCACCACTCCAGGGACGTGTGATGCCTATTGTTGCGCGGGTTCTCGGTGGGGTAGTGATCCAGGAGTGCGGGCTTCCAGCCCGCAAGCGGCCAAGATGGCCGCCCTCCTAGGCGGGGAGGTGCTGTTCCCTGCCCCCTGATTCCCTGTCTCGGCAAAACTATCGGGGCCTCGGCCCTCCAGGGGCGAAGGCCAGGGTGAGGGGGACACGGAAAAACGTCCGCTATCAATCACCGCGCTCGCGTGCAGACAATCATACAACCGGGCTGCTGGCGGCCTCAGCCCGGTAGCAACTTGAGCAGAGTCACAATCACCCCACCCTGGGCAATCAGCGCCCCCACCATCCACTTGAGCAGATCGGACTGGACCCCGGCGAGACTGGCCTTGGTCTCCTGGCGCAGGCCCTCAATGTTCGCCTTGGTCTCCTGGCGCAGGACTTCAATCTCTCGCTGGACCCCGGCGATATCTCGCTGGATGGCGGCGACATCGGCCTGGGTGGCCAGGTTGGTGTTGAGCAGTTGGACCTGCTCGTCGGCCAGGACTTCGGCCTGCTGTTCGGTAAAGCCGTTCTCAGTCAGATGCTTGACGAACCGATGGGTGTCAAAGGCAATCGCTTCGGACATGGGACGGGACTATACCATATTCCACGCGCGCGGGGCAGGCCCGCAGGCGGTCAAGATGGCCGCGCTCCCAGGCAGCGGGAGGGCGAGTGGCCCGAGGCGGGGGCCGCCGGACCGGTCCCGGGAGGCTTACGCCACAATATGCATCATCCCTCCGAGGAGAGGATAAGAGGACGCCCGGTATCCAGAGGCTGACGGCGGGGATTGGCCGGCTATACGAAATCGGAAGTTCTTCTAGGCCAGAAGCTCTACTCGATCACCAACCGACACTTGCCCAGGAGTTTTCACCGTGGCATAGACTCCAAAATTCTGGTTGGCCTCGCGCACCAGGGTGCGCATGATCTTGGGGTCTTTTGGCAGGTTCGCGCAGCCGAGGGTCGTCATCACGCAGCGCAGACAGTTCATCGCCACGTCGAGGGTCATATTCCCGATGCGGAGCTGTTTGCCCGGCCACGAGGTCTCAACAAAACCGCTCGCCTCCTCGGTCTCAATCAAAAAATTCGGGCGAAAGCGCCGGGCGTCGATCTGCGAGGTCGGGCTCAGGGAGCGCAGTTGCTGCAACGACGCCTCGGTCACCAGCAGCAGCGGAAAGGCGTCGAAATAGGTGCCCGGAGGCGAGGCGTATTGCAGAATCTCCTTTGGGAAGATGGATAAATCCGGCAGCGGTTCGTCGGGCTCCAAACCGAGGAGGCTTCGTAGCTCTTCTGCCGGATTGCTATGCGTCGGCTTTCCACGCCGATAGTGATCAAGGTTTTCGGCGGGCTGAATCGGCCAGATGGAAACCTGACGCTCCAGGGCTTGACTGAGTTGGGCCGCGGCATCCGGGTCGTTGGACAGGAAGGTCGTGCCGTCCGGGACGGTAATTTCAACCGGGCCGATCTGTTCTTTTGTCGGGCTGTCCGGATAGCGCGCCTGACAGTGCATCAGGGTCGGGATTTTTTTGGCGCTCGTAATTCCCCCCCGGACCTCGTCCCGCACGGCCCAGCCTCGGTCACCGATCACGCCCTGGGGGCTGACCTCAGTCTGCTCCAGCAGTTCGCCCAGCATGCTCTTGAACGGATAGCGCCAGATCTGCTTGATTGTCCCGACTCGCATAGCGTCCTCCGTGGACTCTGATATGTGAGCGCCTTATTTGCCGGAAAACTCGGGCAGACGCTTTTCCACAAAATGGGCCACCCCTTCCTTAAAGTCTTCGCTGCCGAAGCTGGCGGTCATCTCGGTCAGACCGGCCTGCAGCGAGGTCGCGAAATCAACGTCCTGAGCCCGAAAGAGTTGAGATTTCATGACCCGCATCGAACGCGGCGACACCATGGTGGCCAGCTCAAGCGCATAGGCCCGGACTTCCGACAGAAAGGAGTCAGCCGGATAGAGGCGGTTCACCAGACCCATCTGGAGGGCTTCCTGGGCGGTTATTTTTCGTGCCGAGAGCATCAAGTCCAGGGCGTTCGGCAGGCCGACAACCCGCGGCAGAATCCAATCAACCCCGTGTTCGGCGATGAGCCCGCGCCGCGAGAAGGCCGTGGTGAAAACCGCCGTATCCGACGCAAAGCGGACGTCGGCGTACAGGGAGAGGATAAGCCCCAAGCCGGCGACCGGACCGTTGATGGCGGCGATGATGGGCTTCGGGACGGTGGGGAAATACGCATAGCGATAGGAGAACGCCTGGGGCAGATCGAGACCACCCGGGATCGGCCCGGGAAAGGCGACCGGACTTTCGGTCGCGGAGGCGGTTTCAGACCGCTCTCGAACCGTGTTCAGCAGAGACATGTCCGCTCCGGCACAAAACCCGCGTCCGGCGCCGGTGAGAATAATCACCCGGACGGCCGCATCCGCCGTCGCTTCGGTCATGGCGTGGCGGACCTCCTGCTCCAGCACGTTCGTCCAGGCGTTGAGCTTGTCCGGACGATTCAGCGTAATCGTCGCAATACCATCCTGAGCGTCGTATAAAATCTGCTCGTAAGTCATGCGTGTTTCTCCGTTATCATATGGCTGGCAGACTCCGCCGCCAGGGGTTCGGTTCCGGTTTCTCCGCCAAAGCGGGGTAAGGCGTCGCCTATGGCCGTCCAGTCCGCGCGGTCAGAGAAGTAGTAGTGGGCTTGCGGTTTGCGGTCGATGGCATCGTGCAGATTCGCCAGGACAATATCCATGATCTCCGGATGCTTGCTCGACTGACAGAACAGCGAGCTGCCGCAGGTAGTGCAGAACGAGCGCTCGCCATGCGCCGAAGAGGCGAAAACGGTCAACTGCTCCTGCCCCGCAGTCAGGCTGAATTTCGGCGTGGGTACCCCTATCCAGGTCACATAGCCGGCCCCGTGCATGCGCCGACACATCGAGCAGTGACAGTGACCGCAGAAGAGAGTCGGCAGCGTAAACTCAAACCGGATAGTACCGCAAAAGCAGCTTCCCCGAACCACCTCTGCTTTCTCCCCAGGTTCGTCCATGACTTCCTCCTCTTTTGAGGTAGGGGCTGGCCGGTCCCCCAGTCACCCGCTGCCGGCGGCTATTGAAATGAGACGTTCCGGCGTTGGTCGGTCAGGCATTCCTCATTGATGAACAGACCACCGTGCAGACGACACGTTTGTTCATCCCGAACGGCAGGGTTCATATCGGGTATATAGCATTGCTCATTATAGAGGACGCCGCCGCGGGCCTCACAGCGGCCAGCCTTGCCTTCGGCTTGCGCCATTTGCTGATCGATACCCTTATTGAACTCGGCAATTTTCTGATTCCACTTGCGTTCGGCATAGGTGCACGAGACAGCCCCTACGGCAACGAATACCACTAGGCTGTACAAACAGAAGACGCGGCAGACCGGTCTTCCGACGAACCCATCATGCGGGAACAGCCAGCGGGTTGGATTGCACCACTTCAGCCATTTCATACAGTAAGTCGCACGACTCTTCCCAACCGATACAGGCATCGGTAATGGAAACGCCATATTCAAGATGGGAGCCTTCTTTCCAAGACTGATTCCCCGGTTTCAAATTGCTCTCCAGGAGGATGCCCATGACGTCATACTCTTGCCCTTGGCGTACCTGTAACACGTCCCGACAGATCGCAGACTGACGAGTATAGTCCTTGTTTGAATTGCCGTGGGAGCAGTCCACCATAATCGGGCGGGCTATGCCTTCTTTGGCAACCATATCCGTCACCTGCGCAATATCCTCCTGACGGTAATTGGGCCGCCCTCCCCCACCCCGTAAAATAATATGACGGTCGGGATTCCCCAGGGTCTTGATGACCGAGGTCATGCCATCGACGTTGATGCCCAGGAAACTGTGCGGGTGGCCGGCCGAAATCATGGCGTTGATCGCCCCGGAAACCTCTCCTCCGGTCGTATTCTTGAAACCGACCGGCATGGAGAGCCCACTGGCCATCTCTCTATGCGTCTGGCTCTCGGTCGTCCGCGCGCCTATGGCTACCCAACTGAGCAGGTCGGCGACATACTGCGGGGTCACCGGGTCTAGGAGTTCACTCGCGCAGGGCACGCCCATATGGTTGATATGGAGTAAAATTTCACGGGCCAGTTCCAGACCGGCCGGAATATCGCATGACCCGTCAAGATGGGGGTCGTTAATCAGCCCTTTCCAGCCTATGGTTGTGCGCGGCTTTTCAAAATAGGTCCGCATCACCACAACGAGCTGTTCGCGTGTTGCGTCAATCACCGGTTTGAGGCGCTCGGCGTAGTCATAGGCCGCGTGGGGGTCATGGATGGAGCACGGACCGGTGACCACGAGCAGGCGGTGCCGGTCCCGACCGTGCAAAATATCGCAGATCGCGTGCCGGGTTTGCATAACCAGGCCTGCCGCGCCTTCGGTCAGCGGGAGTTTGGCTTTGACCGTCCGAGGGGAGACCAGGGGGGTCATCTCAGTGAGATGGGAATTTTCAATTTTCTCAGGCATGTGGTTTTCCAGTCGAAAAGCAGACGTATGGCCGGCCTTTCGGTATAGTGGCATATGAACTTCAGTCACCCGGAAGAAGATGAGCGGAGTTCACGGCATACCACGTCTTTTGTCCGAATGCGAGCCCGGTTCTCAGCCCACCCGGATGGGCGTCGTCGCCTCCAGGTACTCGGGCGTATCCTGCCATCGACACGACCGCGCCCATACGACTTGAGAGTCCGGGAAGCCCAAGGCCAGGAACTCGGTAAAATACTTTTCCGCCCGCTTCGCACCCGCCTTTGACGGCTTGGGGTTAATCAGCTCGGCGGCGACAAAGAGTTCCTCGACCATGTCAGGATCAATCTGCACGGCAAGACGCACCCGCCCTGCCGGGTCCGCGGCCGAGCATAAACAAATTTCAAAACGTCCTTTGAATAAACGCCGCGCAGAGTCCACATTCGGCCACAGGACCATGGCCAGAATGAGGTCGGGCTCCTCAAGATACAAGGCCGCCAGCACCACTCCCTCGTGCGTGAACATCTTCACGCGCCAGGAGACTTCGGCAAGGGCAATGGCAAAGGGTTGGATACGACGATTAAACGCTCTCTGTGGGACTTCGACCTCCAGCACCACTCCCATGGATTCCTCCTCCACATACCACATCTCCACCACACAACGGATCCA
>WTHD01000093.1 GCA_011523265.1 Candidatus Binatota bacterium | reverse complement strand
TATCAACGTAGTAGGCCGTGCATTCAATACAGCTGTGAAGTACAAGAAGTGGGTAATTGACCTGGAAAACAACTCGAACGGTCCGGCAACCACGTGGAACACTGGCAGCACTGGCACGTACGGCGGAGACGCCGGCTTTATCATTCAGGACTTGTCCAGTCATTTAGACAGATTCCTGGCGGAGTATCTTCGAGTAAACGAGTCGGCCTGCGACACACGTTAGGCCACTCATGCTGATTCACCCTTCTGGATGGAGCCCCATTGTTCAATGACTGACACTGCCAAGAATAAGAAACTTTTGAACCCCGATTTCATGATGGACCATGCGCGGGCACTGCTACGTGTGGCGCATGAAATGGGCAGGGGCAACTCATCGCCCGCGTCCGACCGAGACTTTTTCTCTTCCTATGGGCACACCATAGCAGTGTCCATTCTCTGGTCTTTGGCGATGGAGGTTGCATTGAAAGCGTGGCGGTGTCGAGAGGGAAAGGCCCCTGTTCGGAGCCACGACTTGTTCCGCTTGTTCTGTGGGTTAGAGCCAGCCACACAGAAGCGGCTTGAAGAAGCAGTGCAACCCCCACATCAACGAGAAGTACTTGAACTCCTACGTATTTCAGCTCTCCTGGAGGGCACGACGGACCCAGGCATGGCTGATCTTTATGGCCTCCGGGACATACTCCGTACCTACAGAAAGACATTCGAGGAGTGGAGATACCGGTACGAAGACCCATGGGGCGTGTTTGCGACCGCCCGCCTCACAAAGGTGCTTACCATCATCATCGACGAGTACTCCAAGCCAGCCTGAGAATAATAGAAGAAAGAACGGAGTTGTCCTCCGCTTCGAGAGCATCCAGCGTGCGAGAAATCCCCAAAAACCCTTTTCATCCCGGACAAATGCTCCTTGAGGAATTTCTTGAACCAGCGGGCATCTCTCAGGCGACCTTCGCTGGACAAATAGGCTGGACGAGAGCTCGCCTCAACGAACTGATTAAGGGAAAGCGCGGTATCACCGCGGACGCGGCCCTCGACTTGTCAGCAACTCTGGGTACGTCCGCTAAGCTTTGGATGAATCTCCAGGCAACCTGGGACCTCTCTCAAGCATTACGGAGAAGACAGGCTGCGTGACGTTCAAGCGCGTTGCGCCCGGACCTGCCGGGCCGCGCGCTGACCCGTCCAGAATGCTCCGTGGACCGTCCCAGGGTCATGGAGATGCAGGGCTTCCCCAGCGAAAAAGACCCGACCTGCAATCGGCCTTGAAAGAACCTCCGGCTCCCCGCCGTTCGCCCCGACACGGAGATAGGCATACGACCCGCGCGCAAACGGGTCCGAGCGCCAGCGCTGAATCATCACATCGGTTGGCTCGGGAACATCTGTCCCCGTGACACCAGAGAGTTCTTTCCGCAGCCGTGTCACAATAGCCTGATCTGACAGCTCTTCAATCTCATGGGCAGCAGTCCCGCCGCTGAGACCGACCAGCATCGGCACACCGGCATAGGCAGCAAAATTAACGTAGAAAGAGCACAGGCTACCGCCACACACAAAAACAAAATCCGGCTCCTCTGGCCAAAACACGCGCGGGAAGCGCAGGATAATCTTATTGAAGAGTCCCATACCGAGGCGGGACAAGGCGGTCCGATGTGAGTGTGGCAATGCCGGCTCAAAGACGATCTGGTCCGATTGCAGCACCCCGATGGGAACGGTGACGACTATTCCGTCTGCGGTAAACGTTTCCCGCTCTGTCTCAACCCGGACGCCGTCTGCTCCATATATAATTCGCTTGACGCTCTGGCCGAACCGGACCGGGAGACCTTCGGCAAGGGACTGGACCAGCCGGTCCATCCCGTCGAGTACGAATTGCTCCCCCGAGGCGAACCCTTCCCCGGTCGTCCCGGTTATCGACTCGTACAACAGACTGGCAAAACCGAGGTCGCGCGGAGACGCGGCGTAGAGATTTTCTATCCCGCTCTCGATCCGACAGCGCGCCAGACGACCGGCCTCGGTCAACGGAGCGGGAAGCCTACTCAAGACATCGGCGACCGAAACCCTGGTGCCGGGGCGTCCAAGCCAACGACGCGCCAGGGTCGAGACAGAGGGCCAGCCGCTCTGTCTATATATTGCCGCCTCCAATTTTGCATATTCGGACTCAAATGCGGCTCGGGGGACGGCTGACCGCCCGACCGTGCCCAGTTCATAGGCCGCCAGATTGCCATACTCGCTCACCCGCGTCCTGAGACCCAGGTTCGCGGCAACGGCCTTGAGCGGATTGCCCCGCCCGCCGTGCAGCCAGGACGCCCCAAGATCAATGGGAGTTTCAAAGCGGCGGTCAGTCCAGACCCGGCCGCCGATACGGTCTCGAGCCTCCAGAATGGTGACCGCATAGCCGGCGTACTGGAGCTCACGGGCCGCAGCCAGCCCGCTCATGCCGGCCCCAACAATCAGGACTCTGCCGCCGGAAGGAACCGCAGAGGATGTTTGGGACCGACAACCAGACAACACGACCGCCCCAGCTCTCAGCACCAGCTTGTGAAAGTCGCGGCGTGCGATAGGGGTCTCCACATCACCCCTGCTCACGCCGTCCGATTAAGCACATACTGCGGGGCCATCTCCCGGTCCAGATACTGATTCAAGAACTCGACACACACCGGACGGCACTGCCGGAAGAGGTCGGCCCGCTGAAGGTCCTGGGCGGTCGGCGGCTGAGCCGCGGCCTCGCGGAGCTGGGCGAGCAGGTCTGCCTCGTTGAAACGTAAGTGCGTGCGGTCTTCCATGACCAACTCACCATCAATAATGACAGTCTCCACATCCGTCCCCTTGGCCCGGTAGACAAAGGCATCGGCCATATGGATGTCAGGCGCGAGATACGGCTGGGTCATGGTTTGCAGATTGACCAGAATGATATCCGCGGCCCGGCCCGGTTCGAGCTTGCCAATAGCGTCTGTTCGCAGGGTTGCCCGCGCCCCGTTCAGCGTGGCCATGCGAATGACGTCGTGCGGGCTGACCCAGGGCGAGGTCGGACGTGGCAGGCGGTGCAGCTTGGAGACCAAACGCAGTTCCTGGACCATATCGTCATCATCGTTGAGCGTTCCGCCATCCGTCCCGACCCCGATATTGACGCCGCGCTCGTGCATACAAGCCACCGGGGCGATACCGCTCCGGAGACGCAGATTCGAGCTGGCATTATGGCACACCGTCACCCCGGTCTCGGCCAGGAGCGCCAGGTCGTCCCGCGTCGTCCAGACGGCGTGGGCAAAAGAGGTGCGGGGACCGAGCAGATGCATATCGTGCAGCCAGGCAATATTGCTCTTGCCGTAGTGCTTAAAGAAGTATTCGGCCTGATACGGCGTTTCGACGACGTGCAGGTGGAGCCCCCGCCCCTGCTGGACCCGCTCCCCGACCGCTTCGAGAATATCCGGTGTGGTCCAGACGGCGTTAATCGGCCCGTAGAGAATTTTTATCTTGGCCGCGCCCGCTTGATTACGCTCGGTGTAATACTTCTCGACGAGGTTCAGATAGGTATCGCGGTCCATGGGCGGGCGGGCCTTTAGCGCGGCTTCGACCTGGGTGCGAAGCGGCGCGCTGAGGTGTTGCAGAAACCAGTCGTCGTCATAGGCAAAGGGGTGCTGGTTCATCACCTCAAGGGCCAGGGCAACCCGCTGGCCCGAGGTTTCATAGGCCCTGAGCGTCGCGTTGACCTCGTCCTCGTAGTTCCCCGTGCGGCAGAAATGACTGTGCAGGACCGTCGTCACCCCGGACTCAAGCAGCTTCATATTGCCGTAGAGCGTATCCAGATAGACGTTGGTCGGGGATTTGAGCATCAGCAGGTCGTAGATCCACGGCTCCAGGGTATCGTCCAGCGCGCCCTGCTGGATCGCGCTGAGCCCCCAACCGTGGTGATGCACGTCTATCAGGCCGGGCATCACGAGATGTTCGCTTGAACCGACCTCCCGGTAGTCGGGGTAGTGCTTTTTGAGCGCGCTATAACTCCCCACCGCCGCAATGCTGGTCCCGGTCACGGCCACGGCCGCGTCCTGCACCACCGCTGTTTTTTCTCCCGGCTGGGCCGGGTTGAGGAGATATTTGCCGTGTACGAGTAAGTTGGCCATGGGCTTGCTCCTGTCGCTAAAAGGCCGCGCTCAGCCGTTCCTTGGGGTATTCAGCCCCGACAACGTGTTCGATGGTGAGCGCCCGGACCATCTGATAGGTCCGCACCCGGAAAGCGGGGTCGCACGACATGCGGATATACATGTCCTGTGGCTTGATGTCGTAGTCTTCGCGCAGCCATTCGAGCATGTTCTGGGCCGCATCGTACACGGCCTGCTCCATAGGCCGGTTAATGCCCACCGCCACAATGCTGTCGGGTTTTTCAATCCGCACGCAGGGCAGGCGTTTGTTTTTCACCACCGTACAGCTCAACTGCACGGTCGCCCGGGTCTCGTCGGCAATGCCGGTAAACTCGGTGTCTCCCTGGCCGCCGTGAATATCCCCGATATACAGCAGGCCGCCCGGATTATAGGAGTTCAGATAGATCGTATGCCCGGCGCAAATATCGCGGCAATCGATATTGCCGCCAAAGGGACCCTGTCCGAGGAGAGAGGTGAAGACTTCCCGCTCCGGTGCGGTTGCCAGCGTGCCGCAAAAGGGTTGGAGGTCCCAGGTCAGCTTATCGGAATAGACGCCCTTGCCGTCGCGGGTATGGCCGCTCGGTCCGGGCAGATGCTCGATCACCTGCACCCGCGCCTGAGCGCACTGGCCGTCAAACAGGGTCGAATTGCCGTACGGACCAATACCCGGCAGAATGCCCGAAAAGCCGTAGCGCCAGGGATCGATAAAGTCGATATGCACGGCCAGCACGTCACCCGCCTCGCAGCCCTCTATATAAACCGGGCCGACCACGGGATTGTATTTGGGTGGATAGGCGACCGCGAGCGCGGCAACGTGGGGATCGTCCACAAACTGATGAACAACCGGGTTATCACTGTCGTCCTCGATCAGGCCCGAGAGCGCATCCTCGGTCTCCACCTGAAAGACTTCACCGGCCCCGACCCGCAGGACGGGCTCGTCCCGGTTGTCGAAGGCGTATCTGGTTACCTCGCCGCGTTGGATTTTCTGCATACCGGCCCTCCTTATAACTGTTCGATAGAATCCCGCCGGGCTCAATTGTGACACTGGCCGAGACGCCCTGCAAGCGAACGGGGTTCGAGCCTTGACACGGACGCAGAGAAAGAGGAAGACGGCAGGGGAAAGGAGGCAGCAATGAAAAAAGAGGCGATCTTTCCAGAGGCTCTTCCCAGGCCGCGCGTTGCATACTCACCCGCAGTCAAGGCCGGACCGTTTGTCTTTATATCCGGCCAGGTGGCCTCGGATTTTCAGACCGGCATTCCGCCGGCGGCCACCATTAACCCGAACTTCCCCCACCACGGCAGCAATATCGAACGCCAGACCCGGTATATTGCCAACAATCTGCGCGCCACGCTTGAGGCCGCCGGCTCCTCCCTGGAACAGAGTGTTTCATTTACGCTCTACCATACCCATACCCAGGAGTTGCACGGCGCTTCCGAGGTCTTGCAGCAGACGTTCGGCTCCACTGGCGTCCCGCCGCATACTACTGTGCTCTTGGAAGAACTGCCCGTACCGGGCTGTACCCTGGAGACCGATCTGGTGGGTTTTGTGTCCGAGACCGGCCAGCGCCCGGAGGTTATTCAGGCCGAAGCCCTGCCCCCGCCGGCCATACACGGGCTTGGCGGCCAGACCCTGTATCACTACGGCGTGAAAGCCGGCGAGTTTATCTTTACCGCCGGACTGACGGCCACTGACTTTTCAACCGGGCTTGCGCCCGAAGCCCAGGTTGATCCCAACTTTCCCTATTATGCGGAGAGCGCCCGCTTACAAACCGAATATATTCTGAAGGCCCAACAGGCCGTTCTACAGGCCGCTGGCGCGTCGCTTGAGCATGTCGTCAAGGCGGAAGTCTATATGACGGACATCCAGGACTTCTACCGCCTGGAACAGATCTGGAAACAGTATTTCCCCACAGACCCACCAGCCCGAACCACCGTACCGGTCAACGACCTAGGCGTTCCGGGCTTACGTATCGCCATCAATCTGGTTGCCTATGTCCCACAGGACGGACCGGCGAAGCGCACCATTCGAACCGAGGCGGCTCCTATTCCTCTGGCCCATGAACCACAAGCCGTGCAGGCCGGCCCCTTCCTCTTTTTCTCTGGTCAAATGGCCACCGACTACCGTACCGGAGTGCCGGCTGAGGCACGGGTTGACCCGAATTTTCCGCACTATTCGTCCGCCGCGGAAAAAGAGGTGAACTATATTGTGAAAAACATCGAGGCGATCTGTCGAGCGGCCGGCACCTCGCATGATCAACTGCTCCGCCGGCGCGGGTTTTATACGGACTTTGGCGAGTTTTTTACGTCTTTCGCCGCGTGGGCCGAAGCCTTTCCGACCGACCCCCCGGCAAGTACCACCGTCCGCATCCCTGGTCCACTGCCGATTCCCGGCTGTAAGGTCGTGATCGATTTAATAGGACTGGTTCCGGACGAAAACGCATAAATCCGACACGTCAATTCTTCTCGCTTCAGACTATTGCAATCCCCTTCTTTGGAGGGGATTTTCACTCCTTCGGCGTCTTCTCCCCGTCATACCACCACGGCCGGACTTTGAATTTCTCTCCACCCCAGCCTTCATGCAGCGGAACCATGAAGTCCGTACCAATGACCTTCTCCGTAAATTTCCACTCCCCTTCAACACGGAGCAGCCTGTCTTCGTAAAATCCGGCAACAACGACAGATTCGCCCTTCAGATCGCCGACCGCATCAAAATAGCTCTTTGAAAACGCCCGATCACCGTCAAGGGTGATGATCTGGTTATGAATGAGATGCCGTAAGACCCCGAGACGATGGCGCATATAGCGCCCGTACCAGCGCTCGACCGCGGCGCGGCCTTCCCGGCGTCGGCCCGGAGGGCTGACGACCAGGTCACACGGCTCGTGAAACAGCGCCATCACATCTTGCAATTCTTCCCGGTCCACGGCCCAGCAATAGCGATGGACCACGTCACGGATGGCTTCTTTTTCAACCAGCTCCCGCAGCAGACGGTCCGACTCTTGCCCCATGCGTGCCTCCTTATTGATTCCGTCCGTTTACATATCACGATGAGGAAAGGCCCCTGTCCCTCCCGTTGGGCCTAGCGGAGAGAGAGAAGAATCCGGGGGATGGGCTACACCGCCTTCACCGTCAGTTGGAGCGGATACTGGTGGAGCGAGCTCGCGCCCTGCGGGGTCACCCGGTTCATATCCCCGATGAAGAACCCGCGCTGCATATCACGGGTGACGGGGTTGGGTTCAATGACAATGAGCTGATTCTCTTGAAAAGGGACGTCAAGATCGACCGCCCAGCACGGATCGCCCGGAACAGAAGCATAGGGTGGGTTGATCACCTGGGTATAACCGTGGATCACGGGACACTGAACCGTATAGCCTTCGTCCAGAATACGCCGGGACAGCGCAAACACGTCCCTCGGCGTATTGCCGACCTTCACGACTTTTTGGACCTCTGAGTACAGCGTGACCGCTAGTTCCTCCAGTTTTTTGAGCTGAGGCGGGGGTTCTCCCAAAGCGACCGGACGGATGAGCTGCCCTGGGTAACCATAATAGGTTCCCGTGGTCTCGGTCAGAATCAGATCTCCGGGCCGAATAGTTCGGGTAGACCCCCCCGCGACCCACCAGGAGTAGGGAATGGAAGGCTGAGCCATTGGGGTGGACGCCAGTGCGGCCCCATATAGAGAGCCACCCAGCTTGAGATATGTTCCATGCAGCGTGGCGATGATCTCAGAATCTTTCATGCCCGGCTCGACCGTATCAACGACCGCGCGAAAGGCCCGGTCGCACAGTTCCGCGCCCTTTTGATACCACTCGATTTCTTCCGGACTGGCGCACAGCCGGATCTGATACATCAGGTCCTGAGCCTCGACAAAGGTCGCTTCAGGCAGGGCATCGTGCAAGAAGAGCCACAGGTCGTGGGGCACGCGGTCGGCAATACCCACCGTTCCCGTTTCCAGCCCGCCCTCTTTCAGCCGCTCCACGAGCGCCTGGTGGTTCACTCCGGCTCCCCAGCGAACGTCCCGGATGCCCGACTGCGCAGCCGCCTGCGGCAGGAACGAATAGAGACTCGCAAACAAGGTCGGCTCCTGGTCTAACGGAAAGACAATGGCTCCATAGGCAATATCGATATAATTGCCGACATAGATCAGATTCGCGCTAAAGACATACCCGTTGCTGAACATGAGCAGGCAGTCGATATGACGCTCAGCCATCGCGGTGCGGATTGCCGCATAGCGACGCTGGTACTCCGCCGCCGAGAACCTGGGCCAGTGGGCCTGATTCTCTGCGCGAATCCGAGCGTACAAAGCTTCGGCGTTTTCAATGCCGGGAGGCTGTAAAGTATGCGCCATCGTCCCGCTTTCGATTTTCGCTCTTTCTCGCTCCTGCCTCTCCCCTCTTTCCCACCCCGCTTTTAATCAAAATGATAAATCCGGGCGGTATTCCCGCCGACGATTTTCGCCTTTTCCTCTTCGCTACAGTCCACCAGGATGGTCTCAAGCACCTGGCGTGAGTTGGGGAAGGTGCACTCCGGATGGGGGTAGTCCGAGCCCCACAGGATGTTATCCACCCCGATAAGATCGCGGTCCCTGATGCCGAGGGCGTCTTCCTGGAAGCTGAGGAAGACGTTCCGCCGGAAATAATCGCTCGGCAGCATGTCTTCCTTGAATTTCTGCCGGCCTCCGGTCGCCGGGCGCTGAATGAAATTATAGTCCATCCGGTCCAGGAAATGCGGCACCCAGGCCAGTTCCTGCTCGACCGACCCGATTTGGAGTTTCGGATAGCGCTCGAACACGCCACTGAAAATAATATACGATAGCGACATCCGCACCCAGTAATCGACATTGGTCAGAAAGGCGGTGCTGACCGCTTCCAGATCGGCCAGGGGCGAGCCTGGAGCGGGCCGGTTGGTGGCAATGTGCAGGCTCAGCGGGAGGCCCAAATCCTGGGCCGCGGCCCACAGCGGCTCGTACTCGGGAGAATCATAGCTATGCTCCTCCAGCGGGTAGACCGTGATCATTGCGCCGCACAGCCCCAGCTTGGCGCAGCGCTCCAACTCCCTGACGCTCTCCGGGACATCGTCAACATTCAGCATGGCGACGCCCTTGATCCGCTGCGGGAAGGGCTGGCAGAACTCGGCCAGCCAGTCGTTATAGGCCCGACACAAGACGGTCAGGAGTTCACCGTCCGGAATGCTGTACAGCAGCAGTCCCTGCGTCGGATAGAGCACGTCGGCATCGATGCCGTCCAGGTCCAGGTCTTTCAGATGTTCCTCGGGGAGATAGGCCCCGGGTCGGACGTTTTCCATGACGTCGCCAAACCGCATTGAGTCCCGCTCTTCGGGCACGAAGCGCTTGCCGGCCTGTGAGCCGCCGGACCCTCCGCTGACCCCTTTCACCCCGTCGCAGACCCACCAATCGGTATTGTCTTCCTCACGGCGGACGACATGCGGAGCCCGATCTCTGAACCGCGCCTCGACCCGACTGGTCCATAAATCCGACGGCTCGAACACATGACTATCGGATGAAATAACTTTGTACTCAGCCATACTGCACCCTCCTAACAATATTTAGATCACATTGAGTTCCTGCAGCGGCCGCCCCGCGACCACGCGTTCAAACCCGAGCGGCGTGATGTCCAGCGTCTGGTATGCGCCATGCACAATCAACTCGGCAATCCCGCGCCCGACGGCAGGAGCATGGTGGACCCGGTGGCCGGAGAAGCCGTTCGCAAAAAGA
>WTHD01000184.1 GCA_011523265.1 Candidatus Binatota bacterium | reverse complement strand
TCATAGCGGTCACGCCGAAAGGGCGGCCTAAAATGCTGAAACGCTTGCAAGAGTTAGCGTTTTTTGTTAGCATTCCAAGCATGGATCAGAAACGCCCGGACCCATACGCCACGCTTGGAGAATTCATTAAGCGTCAGCGCGAGCTATCGCAGCTTTCCCTCCGGCAACTGGCGGACATATGCGGAATCTCCAACCCCTACCTCAGCCAGATTGAGCGTGGGCTACGGACGCCGAGCAGCATGATCCTGCAGTCGCTAGCGAAGGGGCTGCGTATTTCGGCAGAAACCCTGTATACCCAAGCCGGCATCCTTGATCCGCGAGAGGCTGAAGAGAGCGATGTGATCAAAGCGATTATGCACGATCCCGACCTGTCTGCTCGCCAGCGCGAGATGATGATCGATATGTATCGGTCTTTCCGAAAGGTGAATGATGCCGACGGTACATCCTAAAAAGACCACTCTTGTCACCTAGGTGACATTTTTTTGCCTAGGGTGCTTGCAAAAGTTAGCATATATAGTTAGCATTAAACCAATCAAGAAACGAGCCGACAGCGTCGGTAATCGTACAACCAAACAGGGAGGTTTCTTATGGCCGATAACGCATGGAATTGCGGTGCTTTCAACAAGATGTTCGACACCGGCAACAATCCGTTTGTCAAGATGATGAGCGAGATGAATATGCCGTTCAGCGAATCGATGAAGCAAATGGCTGCGCAGTCGCTTGAGTCCAGCGAAAAATGGGCAAGCCGAGCCTTTGAGATGAACGAAAAGGCAACAGAGTGGGCGAAGGATACGCCGTTTGCGTCAATTTTTGAAACTCAGCGATCGTTTGCCCGTCAGATTTTTGACTCGTCTACCGCACTGACCCGTCAGCTCTGGCAGCTTGAGCCCAAGGCCGAAGAGGCTGCGACAGAGTCGAGCAATTAAATCGGTATGATCTCTTGCGCGGAGGACATCTCCATCCCTGCGATATCCTCCGCCTTTCCTTCACTTCTCGTCCAACAAGAGGCCAGCGACTTCTCGCAGGCGATCCGGATGGACGATAAGCTTGCGCCCATCTCGGAGCAAGACTTGCTGTCGTGCAAGCTCCTGCATATGCTCCGTCACTTTCTGGCGTGACGCGCCCACAAGATCGGCGAGATCTTCATGGGTGAGCTGTAAGATCAGCATGGTCCCCCGGGCATCCTGAATACCGAATTTTTGCGCCAGTTCGAGCAAAGCTAAAGCCAGCTTTTGTCTCAGGCTAGAGCCCTGAAAATGCGTATAGCGATAGAGGAGAGCAAACCAACGGCCTACGGTTCCTTCCATCAGGGCACTGAAATCCGTAAATGGAACGTTGAGCAGCGTTGTCACAAAGACATCTGGCCGGACTGAACTGACCCAGCAATCGCTAAACGCCTCTGAACGAAAGGCACGGTACATACCTGGCATCAGCGAGGTAATACCAAATAACTCCCCAGGTGAGATAAGACTGACCAGAACCCGCTCTTCATCCGGACTGCGCAAGGAGAGTTTGACAACGCCAGAAATCAGGAAATACACCGAATCTGAGGGAACTCCCTCGTTAAACAGGACGGTGCGTTTCTCGATGTGATGCAGATCCATCTGACCCAGAAGCCGCTCTACCTGTTGATCTGAGGCCCAGGGAAAGGCCTTCAGCCGCCGGATCGTTGTCACATTCAGGACGGGTGTACGTACCATACGCGCTCTACCACAGGTTAGGCATCGGATAGCTTTATGGTTCACTATCCGAGGGAGATACTGTTTTCATTGGATTCCCTTTTATTGTCACTTGGGTGACAATAAAGCAAGGCGCCCTTATGCTCACTCCGCATGCCGCCGAGCAGGAATGCAGCCTGCCATCCGTAGACCCAGGCATCTTTTCATTGTAATATGTCTAGCCTATAGAAAACACAGTGCGGGCCGCTGAGCCCGCTATTCTACTCTACGATGGAGGAGGGCGGATGCGAAAAGTATACGCGTATCAGAAGCTATTTTCTTACTTGGTCATGGCCAGTTGTCTTTTTCTCTGGGCCTGTGGCGAACGGCCTATGGGACAGAAAGAAGAATTGGCGATTCAGCTCATCAAAGCGCATGCGACTGAAGACGGGTTCAGTATTGTTTCCAATATAGAGAAACAGCGGGATATAGCTGGCCGTGCCGGGAACCCGTGGACTATGGGACCGTGGGAGGCTGGATTACTCTCTCAGGCAGACCGGATCAACGACGAGCTCAGTCAATATTTCAACATCTTCGAGGCTCCAGGAGGCCGGTGGGTCCGCTTTACATACACCGACAAGGATGGGACCCACGAGGCGCTCTGGGAGACGCATATCTATAAGAAGAACGTTGAAGGGAAGAACGACCTGGCAAAAGAGTTCATGACGTCGTCGCCTGAGTAAGACGCCGGTTTCCTCCGACAAGTCGTTTTTTATATAACAGCGGTAGCTTGGGGAAGGGCTGAGTTGCCGCTACCGCGTATCCACTCACACACTCTATCCACTTTTCAGGTCTGCGTGTTGTCTTGTGAAGACAAGGCAACTATCAGATGAGGCTCCCGCTCTCGTTTCTGTAAGCGGGAGAGCACGTCTGCCAGAATACGGTAGACCTGTGGGTTCACGATCAGGCCAATATGGCGGCCGGTGACTTCCCGGTTCTCGCGCTCAGGATCGATACTCGCATTCCACTCGACGACTTCATCCTGTTTGGAGAAGATCGAGGTGAATCCGACCTCTTCGGGCATGGATGAAATAACGCTGCGGTTAAAGTGGCAGTTACAGTGGAGCGTCCCGCACTCGGACGGAAGCTCTCCGCGCCAGCGCCGAAAGGGTTGCAGGACGCGTGAGGCAAACAACACCAGCGGGCTCACATTATTTGTCCGTTGAATGGGAGAACCCATCGTGACCACATGGCGGACCTGGTCGGGAAAATTTGTCCCCAGAAACCGCGCGAGCATGCCGCCGAGACTATGGCCAAAAACAATGAGCGGATGGCCGGTCTCCCGAATGATCTGGTTCAGCCGCCAGCGGAGCAAATGTCCTGTCCGATTCGGACAATCGATATTCCAGTCCAGCCCGGAGAAGTACGGATTATAGCCCATGCGGCTCAGCCAACCGGCTAAGAGTTGCAAGGTCCAGTCGCCGGCAAGAAATCCAGGGATCAGAAGAACGGGCTCTCCTGACGCCTGAGGGACCGGTGGATGACGATAGATGTCGTCCCGGAGAAGGGCACATAGTTGACGGTATGAGTCTGGGAAGGCCGCCGTTAACTGCCAGAAAAGCGCACTGAAGCGCTCGGTGTCTTCTTGTTCAGGATATGCATCAGGAAGAAGATTATCCGGTGTCATGTTGTCCGTTCCCTCCCTCAAGGACATCGACTGGATTTTTGCTTGCAATAGGTGATAACTTTTGCAAGCGTAACAAAAAACTTGGGAGAAAGAAACCGGACGGTTTTTGCCCAGGGTGCCGTTGGTGAGATTGGCTCTTGAACGGATATCTGCTAGAGCAACTCCCGACTCTCGGATAAGATATACCAGCGCCAAAAGACTTGTAAAACTCACATTCACAACACGAGAGGAGGAGGAAGAGACATCACAGTAGGGTGAAAACGCTCTCGTATTCTTCACTCATTCTTGTGGGGGCTAGTGGTGCGATTGATACGGCTTGAAGGAGGAGTATATGGCTGAAGCATGGATGCACATCGAACGTCCTTACCCTCATACGATTACTCTTCGTGATGGGTCGAGTGTGACGTTACGCCTAATGACCTCCTTTGATGCTGACCGCATTGTGAGTTTTGCACATAGTTTACCCGCGGACGATCTTCTCCATTTGAGGATAGACATCACGGACCCTGAAGTCGTGAAGCAGTGGGTGCGGAATCTTGAAGCCCGTAAGACCGTGACGATTATTGCCGAAACCGGAGAGGAGATGGCCGGTTATGGCATTCTGCACCATAATATGGTGACGTGGCAGCGTCATCTTGGAGAAATTCGCCTCTTGCTTGCCCCGGAGTATCGCTCTCAGGGATTAGGGCGGACGTTGGCAGAGGAAATTATTGCCATTGCGCAGGACTTAGAACTGAGTAAAGTGGTCGCTCAGATGATGCCGGACCAACCAGGCGCGCATGCGCTCTTCCTCCGTCTCGGCTTCCAAACCGAGGCGCTCCTACCGGATTTTGTCATCGACCGTTCTGGACAGACGCGCGACCTGATTATCATGGCCTACGATATGACGGGCCTGTCCGGCCATGTGCACTCCGCCTAGGCGACCCGTTGAGCGGAGAGCGCGGCGGCTTAAGCTTAAGCCGCGCTCGTACGAACATCGGCAGGGCTTTTGGCAGCATTAGCCGAGCGTTTTGAAAACCGTTCCGCCGCTTCACGCAATTCCAGGAATGAAGCCTTCAGACAGTCGGCATACTCCCACCCGTCCGGTATGAGTTGTGGGTCAAGCGTGACGCCTATCGAGAGCTTCTGATTATAGCTGGCCACCGCATGAAACAGACCCACTCGTGCCGCTAACGGGCCCATCGGAAAAAACGCGTGTCGCTTATGCCCGGCCAGGTACAGCGGGACCTGGGGACCGGGAATGTTCATGACCACCGTATTCGCCAGCGCACTCATTGAGGGTGCCTGGCCGGCGAGTGCTTGCCAAGCTGGCGGGATGCAGGTCGCCAAGGACTGCAGGGTATGGAAGGTGCCAGCCTGGTCCTGCTCGTACAACTCCTCAATTGTCGCTTTTTGTGCGGACAGCCGTAAAATCGGGTCGGTGATACCGACATACAACGGGATTAACATCGTTGCCGTTCGGTCTGCGGGGCGTCTTCCGCGCCTGATGCGTGGCTCGTGTCGTTTGAGGTTGACGGGAGAAGCAACACGGAGTTCCAGGCCCTCTGTATTGTGTCCCTTAGTCCGTAAATAGCGTCCAATACCTCCAGCAATAATCGTCAGCGCAACATCGTTGACTGTTCCTCTCAGGACCGAACGAATGAAGCGCGCTTCGGCAAAAGAAAATTCGAGCCACGTCAGCTGTCGCTGGCCTGACAGCGCGGCATTAAACGGGGTGCGCGGTACGGGTTGCACGAGGGTTGGAATGACACTCATCAGCGCGTTGCTTAACCGCGCTGACCGTGAGCCGTAGAGCGGTGAGCGAAAGACTTGGAAGCTCTGATCGGCCCACCACTGTACCACCTCAGTCATCCGGTCCCGCACCGCCTCTTGCAGAAGCGTCATCGCATCGGGAATGGCTTCAGGCTCCCACGAATCGTGCGATGGTGAGCCGCGTTCGCTCTCCGGTCTCAGGTCATGCAAGACGAGCATCAGATCAATGCCTGAGACGCCTTCCAGCATAGCTTGGTGAACGCGGGCCAGGACCATGGTATCACCGTCCGGACGACCGTGAATGAGCGTCAGTTTCCACAAGGGTCGGTCTCGGTCCAATGGCGTGCTAAACACTTGGCTGCATACCTGAGAAATAACCCGATCATCGGCCGGAGGAGGAAGGGTGACTTCGTCTACATGATAGTCAAGATCGAAATCCGGATCATCCTCCCAGGTTGGATGGGCAATATTCAGGGGAGCGAAAACAACCTTCTGACGATACTGGGGCAGGCGGTCAAAACGACTTTCAATTAATGAACAGAGCTCGTCTTTTGAAAAAGTGCCGGCATACAGGCTACAGCCTCCAATATGCATGGGGGTGTGTGGTTTCTCTGTGTAGAGAAAGGCTGCCTCAGTCTGAGTTAAACGTCTATACGTCCTGTCTTGAGCCATATCTGACTTGTTAGAGGATACGCTGGGAGAAAAAAAGAGGGACCACAGTCCCTCTTCCTTATGGTTTCAGCGAGTGGGGAAAACCGGACTAGGCTGCTACACGTTTGAGAGGAGTAGCAGGCTGCTCAACCTTTGGAGATATTGCTCTGAGCTCGGTCGCCCCCCGGAGAGCCGTGACTTCTTCCCTGAGAGCACGAATTTCGGCCTGGAGTGCCCGAGTCTCATTCGCTGACGGCAGTCCCGCCGCTTGGGTCAACCCAGTCAGAACGGTCTTGGTTAAGGCATTACTGACTTGCTGCCAGCGTAGAAATCCGTCCAGTGCCTGCGCGGTTGCCTCTGCAAACTGTGGGGTGCGATACAAGTTATCGATACCCTGAGAGGTCAGCCGGACCATGGCATCATAGCCACCCCAGGCGCTGGTCGTCATTTCTTGGTCATCTGCCAGACCCAAACCCTGCCGTATACCCGCCACAGGCAGGTCGAAGAACAGGGCCTTATATACTTTCATGGCATCCGTCATCATATTCGCGACATTCGTCTCTGCCATTGCCATTCTCCTTCATGTGTTTCGTGTGAACGTCTTCTACTCTATGACGATTGCAGAACCCAACCAAGCAAGCCATCGTCACCTATGTGACCTTCGTTTCTGTTTTTTTGAGACTAACCCTTCTTTTTGTCTCCTCGGTGACATCGACGTGGCCCTTGCATGAAAAGAGAAGTCAAAGGAATGAAGCAGCAAATCAGGTGCCATCCTGCTGCATGAGAGATATCCCTGAAAGACAAAGTAATTTTACTCTCTTAAGAGGGACTCAGGCAGGAGGCTGCCAAATTCCTGGGCATCAGGGTGTTGCTCAGCCAACAGAGGCCTGCACGGAGCAACACAGATTGTCGTTTGGAGAGCGAGCCTTTATAGTGCTCTTCGCTGGCATGGCTCAAGAAAAAAGGAGAGAGAGAAATGACCCACGAGGAAATGGTTCAAGAACTCTGGGACCGGGAACACATTAAAGAACTGACCTATCAGTACGGTTTGGCAATCGAGGCCCAGGATGAAGAAAAAATGGCTGGTCTATTCACCCCGGACGGCTCGGTAGATTTCAGTGCCATGGGCCGAGGCGTGATACAAGGGACAGATGCCATCAAAGCATTTTACCGCTCAACCTGGCCTCTCAGGGTCAAGCCGTTTTTCACGAATCATGTCATGCAGATTCATGGAGACACCGCGACCGGCATCTGTTCGGTTGAGAACCGGGCGACCCGCGGCAACGAGAGCCTCATTGGCGCGGGTCGCCTGCACGATGAGTATGTCAAAGTGGACGGAGAGTGGAAGTTCAAATCCCGCCGGGTGGATATGTTCTACTTCACGCCCATATCCGAAGGCTGGGCCAAGGCCGACGGTCTCGGAAAATTGGAGGTCGGGCAAGAATCCTGAGAGCAGCATAATAGGGTTGAATATCGTAGCTGAAGATGCTAGCGAAAAAGGGTCGACGAAGTTTGGTTAGCGTAACTGTACGAAGGGAGGCTACAGATGAAGCGTTGGACGATAGTGATGGCATTGGCCCTAGCCATAGGGCTTATTAGTGCTCCTGTCGGTGTGTATGCGGATAGCCACGAAGCTGGTGAGGAAACTTCTGACAGCGGTGGCGACGGTGGTGGCGATGAGAAAAAGGACGATGGGAACGGCGGCGGTGACGGCGGCGGCGGTGCCTGCGGCGGCGGCGATGCGTCGCATGAGGGCTCACACTAAGCCCTTGGACCCTGTATCTCTTACATAAGTAGATAATTCGGAACGGGGCGTTCCTCAAAGGAATGCCCCGTTTTTTATGCAAGAGCCCATCCGTAGAAGATATCTCTTTCCAGCCTCATTCTGATGCGAGGCTGGAAAGCAACCGGGTTGGGAAAAGTAATGGGACGAACCCCACTGAAGAGCGCTTTCTTTTCGGACGTTACGTCGGCCGCTATCCAACGCGAAAAAAATCGCGCCCGCGAACTGCGCCGCTCAGCCTGGTGGAAGCGTAAACGCGCGAGCGGGGTGTGTCATTACTGTCAGCAGCAGTTTCCACCGGCCGAACTCACCATGGACCACCTCATTCCTCTCGTCCGGGGTGGGAAGTCAACCAAAGGTAACCTGGTTGCCGCGTGCAAAGACTGCAATAGCAAAAAAAAGTATGCCCTGCCCTGGGAATGGGAAGTCGAGCAGACGCAGCCTTCATGAGTGATTCGTCATGGGCCGACTTCGATTTCGAGGGTATCGCCTATTCGTCGCACGGGATAGGTCCGAACCGGCTTGCGAGCAGGGCCGCGGAGGACGGCTCCGGTTTTCAGATCAAAACGGGCCCTATGCGCCCGGCATATAAGGGTGTGGTCCGTCACGACTCCAGCCGACAGCGGAACCCGATTATGCGGACAGGCGTTACGTAGCGCATACACCTCTTCACCCAGTCGAAAAATCGCGATTTTTCTTCCAGCCACGACAACCGGCTTGCCTTGGCCGTCAGGAAAATCGTCCAACGCGCCGAGCGAAACCCACACGGGAGGCGGTAGGGGCAGAGAAGGAGAAGATAGGGAAGGAAGGAAGCGACGAAGAAATTTTTGATACAGACTCAAAACAGCCGCCCCCGGAATACGCTCATCCGGCCGCCGAGTCCCCAGTCCCCAACCCCCAACTCCTCATCCTCTCCATTCTACTCCGCCGGAAAGCCATACAGACTGACACAGTTATCGTGTACGATTTTGCGTGTATCGTCTTCTGGAACAGCCGAAAAATTATCCGCCACCTGCTGGCGCGAGAAGGGCCACACCCCTTCGGTGTGGGGATAATCCGAGCCCCACATCAGGTTCTCGACACCCATCAACTCGCGGGTGAGCACTCCGGCGCGATCGTCCTCGAAGGTAGCATAAAACTGACGGTGGAAATACGTGCTTGGCCGCTCGGGCAAACGTGGCTCCATCCAGCCCTTATGGTCCTGCCACCAGTGATCCATAAATCCCAGTGCCGCCCCAATCCAGCCAATCCCGCTTTCGACCAGGGCCCATTTCAGCTTGGGGAAACGGATCGGAGCACCACCCCAAATAATCTGCTGCAAGGTCTCGTTCATCTCAAACTTCACAATGCCGATGATGATGCCACCAGCACCCGGACCGTGGGAGCGGCCAAACGGGTCGCGGCCACCAATGTGAATGCTGGTAATGAGGTTCATGTCCTGTAGTGCGGCCCACAGCGGGTCCCAGTCGGGCAGATTATACGGACGGTCGTCCACCCAGGCCGGCAGCATCACACTGACGAGACCCAGCTTGGCGCAGCGTTCCGTTTCCGTAATAGCCCATTCAATCGGACCCCGGCACGGCACCATACCCACCCCTTTAAGCCGGTCTGGATAGGCCGAACAATATTCCGCCAGCCAGTCGTTATACGCCCGGCAGCAGGCGTACAGGTATGCGGCATCTGGGGCGCGCACCAGCGTCAGCCCCACCCCAGGATAGACGACCTCTCCGGCCACTCCATCCATGTCCTGGTCTTTCAGCCGTTCATGCGGGTCCCAGCTCCCAGGACGATTATCCGCATACCGAAAGCCCTTTGGGGCGGGGATATCCATACCCTGGGCCTTGAGATCCTGCATCGGGCCCTCAAACGCCAAAGGCCGCGGCCGCAGACCGTCAATGACAATATAATCCCCGCTCTCGTCCAGGGCCTCAATACGCGGTGCTTTATCCCGCCATTTCTTGTCCATCCGCGTCAGCCACAGATCGGCTGGCTCCACAATATGAGAATCGGCTGAGAGGAGGCGTTTGGTATAAGGCTCGGTCATGCTTGCACCCCGTCTGTCTTACTTCTTCGAAGCTCCCGCCTTTTTCGCCGTCGTCCTCTTTTTTGCCGTCACTCGTTTCTTGGAGGGCGCTCGTTTTGCCGCTGCGGTCCGTTTTCTCGCGGGCTTGAGCGCAACTTTATTACACGTACACGTCCCGACTTGATGCAACTCGATGATATTATCAAAGGGGTCGCGGACAAATACTTGGTCTGAATTCTGACCAACGAGGCCCTGGATACCCCAATACCAAATTTTGCGCTTATCGAGCTCTTTCCGCG
>WTHD01000326.1 GCA_011523265.1 Candidatus Binatota bacterium | reverse complement strand
GCCCATTGGCATCGACGATGTACTCCGACTTGTAGTTGATAACGTTCTCAAACATGGAAATAGGAGCTGGGTCGAGCGAAGAATCGACTCGTCCCAGTTTCCCCACGCTCAAGGCAACCTCAGGAATCGCAGCAACGGCCATATCGAGATTCTTCACCACCTCCAGCGCTTCTCCAATGGATGCATGCGGCATGGTCGTCGGCATATACAGAAATGACCCCTCGTCGAGCGTCGGCATAAACTCCTCGCCCATGCGGGACCAAATCGCTCCGCCCGCTACCACCACACCGAGAGGAATGACTGCGAAGAGGAGTTTGTGTTGGAGGCACCAGCCGAGGAGTCGTGGGTACACGTCCTGAAAAAACTTGAAGCCGGTCAACGCCAGGGCAATCAGTACTCCCACAAAGACCATGTTGATGGGTGTCCCTGTTTCAACTCCAATGGGGAGCCAAGATCGGGCCAGAAAGAACAGGGTGATGACGATAATGCCAGCCAGAGCGAGGTAACGTTCGTAACGGGAAAGCCACACATAACGAGAGAGAAACGTCTCACGCGCCAGGTTAGAGACACCCAGCAGCATCAGGACGAGGCCAGGAAAGAAGTAGGTCCACATCAGCAAGAGGCCCACGATGCTCTCGGCGAGGTAGAGTCCTCGCCTCAGTCCGGTTCGCCCCGTCCAGTCCCGAAAAAGGAGATAAGCCGCTGGTGGGATCACAACGAGTGAAACAAACAGCGCCCCCAGAAGAGCAAATGTCTTGGTGTAGGCAAGCGGCGTAAACAGTTTTCCTTCCGCGGCCTGAAGGGCAAACACGGGCAGAAAACTCACAACCGTCGTCAGGACTGCGGTGCGCACCGCCCCGGCAACCTCGACGGTTGCTTCATAGACTATCTCCAGACGGCTCTTACCGGGCGAGGCGGCGTTGAGGTGGAAGAGGATATTTTCACACAGGACAATACCCATATCGACCATCGTGCCAATGGCAATCGCAATGCCGGAGAGCGCCACAATATTGGCCGGCACTTGAAACGTCTGCATCAGGCCAAAAGCAATGAGGATAGCCAGGGGAAGCACCAGAGCAATCAGGAAGGCGCTCATCAGGTGGAAGACCATGACGACCACCACGATAACGGTCACAAGGATTTCTTCCGTAAGCGCGGCCCTGAGCGTCCCGAGCGTCTCAAGAATCAATCCGGTCCGGTCATAGAAGGGCACGATCGTGAGTTTTGACACCGTGCCATCGGCAAGCGTCTTTTCCGGCATACCGGGAGAGATTTCGTCAATCTTCGCCCGAACGTTCTGGATTGTCGGGAGAGGATTCTCGCCATAGCGGACGACCACGACTCCTCCCACGACCTCCGCCCCATCTTTATCAAGCGCCCCACGTCGCAGAGCCGGACCGAGACGCACCTGCGCGACATCTTTGACCTGAACCGGGATATTGTTCTCCCGAACGGTGATGGCGATATCCTCGATGTCTTGGAGCGTCTGGATAAAGCCCACGCCGCGGACGATATATTCCACCCGGTTCACCTCGATAGTGCGCGCACCGACATCGAGATTGGAGTTCCGAACCGCGTTGATGATCTGGGCAAGACTGACATCATACGCTCGAAGTGCATCGGGGTTGATGTCGATTTGGTATTCTTTGACAAACCCGCCGATAGAGGCCACCTCGGCAACGCCGTCCGCCCCTTGCAGCGCATAGCGAACGTACCAGTCCTGGACGCTACGGATCTCGTCCAGATTCCAGCCACCGGTTGGATTGTCATCAGGATCACGGCCTTCGAGCGTATACCAGAAGATCTGTCCCAGGGCGGTCGCATCCGGCCCCAGAGCGGGCGAGACTCCGTCCGGTAACATGCCCTGTGGGAGACTGGAGAGTTTCTCCAGCACCCGGGAACGGGACCAGTAGAAGTCCACTTCATCCTTGAAAATGACGTAAATGGAAGAGTATCCAAAATACGAAAAGCTCCGGATGGTTTTAACACCGGGTATCCCCAGCAGGGAGACCGTCAGCGGATAGCTGATTTGATCCTCGACATCACGCGGGGAGCGTCCCGGCCATTGCGTAAAGACAATTTGCTGATTCTCGCTAATGTCCGGGATGGCGTCGACCATGACCGGATTCCGGGGGAGAAAATCGAGCTTCCAATCAAACGGGGCAACCATGACGCCCCACGCAGTAACGAAGATAATGAAGAAGGCAACGACCAGCTTATTTTCAAGACAAAAGCGGATAGCGGTATTCATGCAGAGCTCCCCCTATGTCTTTGGACCTCAATGGGCATGCGTACCGCCTGCCCGCCCGCCGTGGGGATTCATCATGCTACGTTTGCCCTGAATCTGGAGGTCTGCATCAATTTTGAATGAGCCACTGGAAACGACCCGTTCCCCCTCATGGACGCCCGCTTTGACCACGTAATAGTCCCCTGCGCGCGGACCGAGCGTAACGGTTCGGCCCTCGTACGTCCCAGTGCCCGGTTTCTGCACGTACACAATGGCGCGCTTCCCCGTAATGAGCGGTGCGGACGCAGGAATAACCAGCGGCGGTCCTGCCCGGTGTTCATGACTGTGGCCCAGCAGAGGAAGACTGTCGGCCAGGACCAGGGTCATGCCGCAAATGGGGCAACTGCCCGCCCCCTCGCGTATCACCTCCGGATGCATAGGGCAGATATACTGACCGGTATAAGAAGGCCCAACGACGGTTCCCTGGTCCGAAATCTGGGCCTGGATCGTTGCGGTGACAAATAATCCAGGCTTCAGCCTGAGGTCGGAATTTTCCACGTTCACCCGCACCCGGACTGTGCGTGTTCTCTCGTCAAGGAAGGGCTGCACGAAGGAGACGACTCCGTGGAATTCTTCTCCAGGGAACGCCTCAGCCCGAAAGGCCACCTGTTGCCCATAGCGAATCCAGGGCAGATCAGACTCATAGGCGTCCAGATACAACCACAGGCGTGACAGGTCGGCAATCGTGTAAATCTCGGTGCCCGTGCCCACATACATGCCCTCGTTGATCTGCTTCTCCACCACAATCCCGCCTATAGGAGCGTAGATAGTGACCTGCTCATCGGCCTGCCCCCGTTTCTCAATCTGACCTACCTGTGTACTCGTCAGCCCCAGTAGGCGCAGCTTGTCTCGGGCGGCTTGTACCGAGCGCTCCGACGAGCGTTTCACGATGGGACTGGTGCTTCCACGCAGCCGGTCGAGTGAGCGGACCGCCTGAATCAGCTCTTCCTGCGCCGACAGGAGCTCCGGGCTGTAGAGAGAGACCATGTGGTCGCCCTGGCTGACGCGAATCCCGGTATAGTTCACATACAGGCGGTCCACACGCCCGGATACCCAAGCAGTAATATGCTTGAGCCGCGTTTCGTCATAATCAATCTTCCCGACCAGCCGCACCTCCCGGGCGACCCATTTCCGCTCCACCGGCGCGGTCTCAAGCTGGATCAAGCGCTTGGCAGTGTCGCTGAGCAGAATCTCCGGACCGGAGGCCTCAGCTTCTCCGCCCGGCATGGCGGTAGCATGCGAGGCGTGTCTGTGCGTGTCATGACCTGCGTGCTGAGCAAGACTCTTTTCAACTCCAGTCAATATCGTCAGACACAGGAGCAGACCGTTCAGCACGAAAACGTTGGCATGTCTCATTGGCTTCACCCTCCCCTCTCCTCACCAGAGAGGAAATCGCTATATCCACCGCTCAGCATGAAAAGCTTCGTGATGGCGATGGCTCGGTCCGTTCGAGCCCGGCTCAACGACAGTTCGAAATCCAGCAACCTTCGGCCTGAGTCGAGCACATCCAAGAAGCCTGCCTGACCACTCTCATAGGCAGTAAAGCTGGCTTCAATAGACTCTTCTGCTTTGGGCAGCAGCGTATGGGTAAAGAGGGCAATCTTGCGCTCAGCATCGCGTAGTGCAAACCGCGCTCTGGCAAAGTCTGAGGCTAATACCGCAGCGCTATCCTGACGCTGCGCTTCGAGACTGTATTGCCGCCATACCGCTTCCTCGACGACGGCCCGATTCTTCTGCCAATAGATCGGCAGGGTCATTGAGAGCGTCGGCATCAGGGCGTCTTTGCCACTGTCGGTTGGTCCCGGACGCTTATCCGTTGCGATATAATCAAGACCAAGCGTAAAATCGGGGTAAGTCGTCTTCCCGGCCAGTTCGACCCCCACCCGTCTCGCCTGAATGAGGGCATCAAAGCGCGCCAGCTCTGGATTACCTGTGAGGACAGTCTCTTCGGTAAGCTGCCGGGCCGCGCGCGCTTCCGCATCCAGAGCCGGGTCCAGGAGCAGGCTGGGAGGAATGTGGATGGCTGCCGTCGCGGGACGATTCAACAGCGCGTTAAACGCCACTTGGGTTGGTTGGATGACCTCGCGGAACTCCGCGAGGCGGTCCTCTAATTGTCCCAACTCGGTCTGTACGCGAACCAGATCGCTATGGGTGCCAATACCAGAGCGAAAACGGACTTGGAGGACTTTTTCCCAGGATTGAACAAGTTGGAGGGTATCCTCGGCAATGCGGACCGTGGCGTGCAGATAGACCAGTTCGGCATACGTCTTGGCCACCTCAAAAACGAGTTCGTTTTTGAGACTCAGAAAACGGGAAAAGGCCGCGCGCGCCTCGAAATCCGCCTCATCACCACGCAGCGCCAGCGTTCCGAACCACGGAAACGCCT
Source organism: Candidatus Binatota bacterium (assembly GCA_011523265.1). Taxonomy (GTDB): domain Bacteria; phylum Desulfobacterota; class Binatia; order Bin18; family Bin18; genus Bin18. The sequence goes on along the minus strand of WTHD01000326.1, from coordinate 5,224 downwards.
GGCTCAGGCCGAGCCGATGCTGTTGCGCTCCGACCCGGGTCTCAACCGAGCGCAAGAAATATCCATAGGTCAGTCGAGGGTCGGCAAGAGTCGTGACTTGAGGCCGTTTCTTGAGGGTCGCCTGATAGGCCGCAAAACTCCCTCGCAGCCTCGCGCTGTTTTCGAGCGCATAGAGGACATAGCCATGGAGGGTCTTCGGAAATCGCCCTGTCGTGGAGGCGGTAGACTTCGCTTGTCTCCATAGGGCGCTGTTCGTGCCAGACGTATCTTCTCCCAGAAGAGGCCGGAAAACCTGACTCTGAGGCATGGGAGATGACCCTCCTCCGGTCCGTGCCGTGAAGATGGGAGCCATCGTACACCCCGACGGCAGAGGAGTTATGATGACGAGTGCCACAATAAGAAATCGCCACGCGAAACTGTTCATCATCAGAGGCTGCTTTCTCACTACTGGTATGAGCGTACGTCTTCGGAAGACGCACAGAGAGCGGTTCGGCGGCAATGCGCCGGCGCGACACAGAAATGGGCAACTATCACCTGCTAGGTGATAGGGCGGGATTTAGAGACGGAGAATGGAAAAGGACAGATACCGTGGGACAGAATATTGGTCTCGTCCTGCTGAGAGTCGAAGATTAACGGATAACGGCTGGGGGGAAAAACCAATCGGCGTGTCAAAAAACGAGAGAGAGCGTGCCGCAGGTGAGCTTGCAGACAGTTCCGCACCTACTACTCCTAGAGGCTTAAGAAAGAAATGCTCTCCGCAATCTGGGCATTTTTCGGGAGGGGAATGAGGCTCCCTGTCCGGTGTATGACACGGGGTTGTCTGGGCGCTCTGGGCGGCATTAGGAGGAAGGACACTGGGCGTCCGGGTATGTCCAGCGGCAAAGCACATCTGTGTGCAATGCAGGAGTACCATCAGGAAAAGAAAGGTGACACAACACCGCTGGTAAACTCGACCCATAGTGGTAGGCTAGCACAGGAGAAGGATTGAAACCATGCAATCTGCTCGGAAAGTCTCAGGCCACCCGTGCCAGCCGTTCAGGAGATAGCCCAGCCGAGAAACGAGTATCTCGATGCAATGCCAGCGCGATTTATTTTCTTTGCCCGACGGTCAACACTATCTCAACTGTGCCTATATGTCGCCGTTGTTAAAAGCCGTTGAAACGGCCGGGATCAACGGCCTGCGACGCAAAGCCGTGCCCGCCGAGATTGGGACGGCCGACTTCTTTGACCCGGCAGAAGAACTGCGCCTTGCGTTCGCCCGGCTCATACACACCTCGCCCGAGCGGATCGCCCTCATCCCAGCAGTCAGCTATGGGATGGGTATCGCGACATATAACCTCCCGCTCAGACCGGACCAGAACGTCGTGATTCCCGGCGAGGAGTTCCCGAGCAATGTCTACCCTTGGCTGGAGCAGTGTCAGCGCACGCGCGCAACCTTGCGCAGGGTTAATCGGCCCCAAGAAGCGCACGCGCAGGGAAGGGTCTGGAACACAAGATTTCTCGAAGCCATCGACACCCATACTGCCGTCGTGGCCCTGAGTAGTGTGCACTGGACGGATGGCACGCTCTTTGATCTGGAACAAATTGGACAGCGGGCCCGCGAGGTAGGCGCCCTGTTTATCGTGGACGGCACCCAGTCGGTCGGCGCCCTGCCGTTTGATTTCGAGCGGGTTCAGCCCGACCTTTTGGTCTGCGCCGGCTATAAATGGCTGCTCGGCCCCTACCAGTACAGCCTCGCGGCTGTCGGTGATCGCTTGCTGAACGGGGAACCGTTTGAGCACAACTGGATTAACCGCAAAGACAGCCAGAATTTCAGCGCCTTGATCAATTATCAGTCCGAATACCAACCGGGGGCGCGACGTTTTGATACCGGGGAGCGCTCGAATTTCATCATGATTCCCATGCTCCTCGCAGCCCTCAAGCAGATCGGTGAATGGGGAGTGGACAATATTCAGCATTACTGCGCCCGGCTGAGCGAAGAACTGGGTCAGGCCCTTGACGAGACTCCCTACACGGCCGCGCCGCCACACGAGCGCGCAGCCCACTTATTTGGTGTTCGGATTGCCGATGTCGAGCAGATCCCCCCTATTCTCGAAGCCTTACGTCGGCGCGACGTGTACGTCTCGCAGCGCGGCGCCTCTATTCGCGTGTCGCCCCATGTCTACAATACGAAGGAGGATATTATGGCGCTGGCCGAGGCACTGCGGGCAGTCGCACGCTAACCCCCACCGATATATTTTGATCGTGCTTGTGAGCTTGTCGGTTTTGACTATTTGGTATATGCCTCTGATTTTCTCACGGCAAATGGCTAACCGACGGGCTGGACTTCTTCTTTGGAAACCCTGCCACTCTCCAAAGAAGAAAGGCAGGAAATATATGGTGGCAATATGGCGCGATTTCTGAAACGCTAGATGGACAAATCAGGGCAAAAAATTTCTCAGCAGGGACACAGGTATAAAGAAAGGAGAGATGAGCAATGCATACGAATACGTTTCTAGCTGTAGCGATGCTCGGAGCCGCCTTGACATGGACGGGATGCGAGTTGGGAGCCGGAGATTCAGAAGTCAACGTCGAAGCCATTTCCGGCAGCAAGATGGTAGTGACAGGGATCGATGACTTCGAGTGCTTTCGCGCCGAGGTCCAGTCGGCACAGCAGCCGCCCGTGTATGTCCCCCAGGACGAAGGAGCAACAGAAAAAGTCGTCAATGGAGAGGCCACGATTCCCGTAGCCATGAGCGTCGGCGAAATCATCGTTACCAAGGTGAGGCTCACTATTCCAGAGAATTGCGGGTCGGTGAATGGAGAAATTGAATATAGAGGGGATCCCAACTCCAATGTACACGGGCCTCTCCCCTTCACCTTTATCTCTGGTGACACCCAGACCTTTCCGCGCCACACCTTCAAATAGCGCCGGGTCCGACCTCATCTCTTCAGACGGTCTGGATTCGAGCCCCTTTGAGACTGACCTCTCAGCGCATCAGCGCCAGGAGGTCTCCGTCCGAGGTCAGGAGACGAGCGTGAGCGATACGGCGACTCGGCGAGCGGAGTGGGAAACTCGCTATCACACCGGCCACACCGCTTGGCAACGGGAAGCGGCCAACCCGGCCCTTCTCACCTGGCTGGCGCAAGGACTGCTGCACCCGTGTCGTATACTTATTCCCGGCTGTGGGCGTTGTCATGAGGTGGTCACCCTGGCCCAGCAGGGGTTCGAGGTCACCGCCGTTGATCTCGCGCCGTCAGCAATCCAGGGCGCCCGACAGCTGATTGAGCATGCCGGCGTGACCGCGGAAGTCATTCAAGCCGACTTACTCGACTGGGATGCCCCGGACCGCTTCGATGCAGTCTACGACCAGACCTGTCTGTGTGCCCTCGATCCCTCAACCCGCCAGGACTACGAACGCCAACTCTTCTCGTGGCTCAGGCCGAGCGGACAACTGTTTGTCCTCTTCATGCAGGCGACAAACCCGGCTGGTCCGCCGTTTCCGTGCGATCTCGATACCATGCACCAGCTTTTTCAGGACGCTCGCTGGGAATGGCAGGACGCTGAGCCGCTCTCCATTCCGCATCCGGCCGGACTGCACGAGTTGGGCTGTATCCTCACACGGCGGACCTAGCAGCCTCGACCTTCCTCAGGGCAGACTCCATCGCAGCGGGCGGGTGAAACGGCTATAGAGATCGGGGCCGGGTTACGCCCCCCCTCTTTCGTAGTACTCAAAAACCCGAAAGATAATCCGCGTCGGTCTAAAATAGGAGGCGTTCTTATTGACGACCTGCCGCTTGACCGTTTGGGTCGTCCAATTGCCAAAGGCATCGTACCGATAGGTAAACACTTCAGTGTGTCGCTGCCGACCACCATCCACGTATACAATACGCTCGGTCGGATCACCGTTATTATTGAAGTGAACGTCCGTTCTCCCACTCAGCCGGGAATCCGCCGCATGGACAAAAGAGACTCGGGTCACCAGGGTTCCCCGAAAATCGCGGTGGTAGACGACCTTCTTCACGAGCGTATCTGCTGCGTCATACCACAACTGCTCTTCAATATTTCCCTGAACATCGTAACGTGAGGCCGTGCGGCTCTTCAGCTCACCATTCGGCTGATAAATATGCGACTCAATTTCTCTTCCGTTGGCGTCATACTGAAAAATCACTCGTTCTGTCAGCACATCCCTGGCCGAATAGGAACGTGACTCAGTGAGGGCTCCATGGTCAGCATAGGATGAGACAACGCGTCCAGAGAGGCTGTTCTCCGGCCTGTAGCGCCGTACTTCTCTTTCATTGGTGCTCACGTCGTACAAAAAGACCGTCCGCTCGCGGAGCGCTCCCTCCGGGTCATAGGACAGGCGTTCGGTGAGATTACCCCGCCGATCAAATCGATCCGTACGGACCGGCAGTTCTTCCTGCGACTCCCACCTGTCCCCCTGTTTCTCTACGTCGGCCCGAAAGATGGATAACGATCTGACAGGGCCCCGAAGTCCGAGGGCATCTCTTTCAGTCTCGGCTTGCTGCCCCACGCCAGGAGAGCTTACGCTCTCGCAGGACAGGTAGAACAATCCAAGGAGAAGGGCGCTGAGGAGCCGATTCATATATCACCCTGTAGTCTTGACATTATTTCCCCATTTTCCATATGTGGAAAAGGTATGATAGGCTTCGCGCTGTTGACCTCACTCAGATGAAGAGCGCTTATCATGCTGTTTCGCGAACTCAACCGCAGCGCCACCAAGACCTATCTGATCGGGTGCGAAAAGACACAGGAAGTCGCCCTCATTGATCCAGTCCTGGAAAAAACCGACCGCTATCTCGCCCTGCTCGCCTATTATGAGTATACGCTCAACAGCATCATCGACACGCACACCCACGCCGATCATCTGACGGGGAGCTGGGAATTACGGGATCTCACCGATGCACCCGTGATCATGCATAGGCGTGCCCCCGCCCCGCATGTTGATATGCATGTCGAAGATGGGCAGCTCATCCGAGTTGGGACGCTCACCCTACACGTGCTCGCGACCCCAGGCCATACGCCTGACAGCATGTGCCTGCACACCATGGATCGGGTGTTCACCGGCGATACCCTTTTCATCCACGGCACCGGACGGACCGACTTTCCCGGTGGTGATCCTGGCGCCCAGTACGACAGCATCTATCATAAGCTGTTTCCACTGCCCGACAGCACGCTCGTCTTTCCCGGCCATGATTATCGAGGGCATGCTCAATCCACTAT
>WTHD01000309.1 GCA_011523265.1 Candidatus Binatota bacterium | reverse complement strand
AGGACGCCAGCGACCAGCTCGCCATTGACCAACTCCTGCTTGAGTTGGACGGCACGGCAAACAAGAAACGCATGGGAGCAAATGCGCTCATTGCCACCTCGCTCGCCGTTGCAAAAGCAGCGGCCGCATCTGCCGGACAGCCTTTCTATCGCTTTCTGGGAGGCACGCGGGCGCAGACGCTTCCAGTCCCACTCATCAACGTGCTCAATGGCGGGGCCCACGCGACCAATAACCTCGACATCCAGGAGTTTATGATCGTTCCGGCCGGCACCCGATCATTCCGCGAGGCCCTTCGCATTGGTGTGGAAGTATTCGCCGTACTCAAAGGCATACTCCAAAAAAAGGGGCTTACCACAGCCGTTGGAGACGAGGGGGGAGTGGCCCCTGATCTTCGCTCAAACGAAGAGGCGTTCGACCTCCTGCTTGAGTCCGTGACACAGGCGGGCTACACCCCGGGCCGTCACGTCTCACTGGCCCTCGATATCGCAGCAACCGAGCTGTACCAGGATGGGCACTACGTTTTTCATAAAGCGGGTGGAGCCGTCCGGCAGGCTGAAGACCTCGTTCAACAGTATGCAAAATGGGCGGCGCACTATCCGCTGGTCTCTATCGAGGACGGCTTGGCCGAAGACGACTGGGACGGGTGGCAATTGCTCACCCAGGAACTCGGAACAACCGTACAACTCGTGGGCGACGATTTGTTTGTCACCAACCCGCAACGGCTCGCTCGCGGCATTGCGGACGGGGCGGCGAACGCCATTCTGGTCAAGGTCAATCAGATCGGCACCCTGAGCGAGACCCTGGAAACAGTCGCCTTAGGGAAAAAACATGGGTATGCAGCGGTGATCTCGCATCGTTCGGGAGAAACCGAGGACACCACAATCGCCGACCTGTCCGTCGCGTTGAATGCCGGGCAGATCAAAACCGGCAGCGTCTGTCGCGGCGAACGGACGGCCAAATATAACCAACTGTTACGCATTGAAGAAGAACTCGGACGACGCGCCGTGTACGCCGGCCATAATGCGTTTACAACCCAAAAATAACACCCTGTTCTTGTGTATTTTTGTTGCAGCAAAGAGGCCAATCTGATAGAAGGTAACGAAAAGCCCTTCCGCCTTACACATATGATTTTTACGGACTAAGGGGTTCCCACACTCATAACGAAGGAGGTCACTATGCCTGCGAAGAAGAAAGCGGCCAAGAAAACCGTAAAGAAGGCGGCCAAGAAGGCCCCGGCCAAGAAGGCGGCCAAGAAAGCTCCAGCCAAGAAAGCTCCAGCCAAGAAGAAGGCGGCCAAGAAAGCTCCAGCCAAGAGAGCGGCCAAGAAGGCCCCGGCTAAGAGAGCGGCCAAGAAAGCTCCGGCCAAGAAGAGAGCGTAACGTCGCTCGGCGCGGTAGCGAGATACGAGGCGGAGGATTTCCAAGAAAAGGCCCCAAGCGGGCCTTTTCTCTTTGTGCACATGAAACAACAACTCGCCACGTACACCGCCGAGGTGCTCTTCCCAGAACGCGAGAAATTTACCGCCCCGCTGCTCCTGCTTCCGGGTTTATGGACGGGAAGCTGGATATGGCAGGAAGTCGCGTGGGGCTTTTCTCAGCGGGGTTGGTCGTGCTGGGCGCTTGACCTGTACGAGCAGTCCGCAGCCCGCCGGCGCGGTGATATCTCTCTTGACGATCATCTCACGACTATTACCCCAGCCATTGCTGCGTTCGATTGCCCGCCCATTGTCATCGGTTTTGATCTGGGCAGTCTCCTCGCACTCCTCGTCGCCACCCGTACGCAACCGCGCGCCCTCGTCTGCATCTCTCCCCTGCTCCCCTGTAACTGGCAAGCCGACCTGCGTCCGGCCCTGCCTCTGGTACGACTCGCCGCCCTGCCCGCCCTCCTGTGGAATCGCAGCCATCCTCCTCCGTCTCGTCGGCTTGCTCGCGATTTTCTTTTTCACACACTTCCGGCAGGGCTGCACAACCAGTTATACGCCCAGCTTGAGCCGGACTCGGGCAGAGCCGTCCGCACCCTCACCCGAGGCCAGACTGATTTTCCGGCAATCCCCCTACCCTGTCCCAGTTTGGTTGTCTGGGGACAGGAAGACCGGATGGTGCCTGCTCCGACCGTACGTTGGCTCGCAGACGCCCTGCAGGCCACCGGCCTGAGCTACCCGGACCAAGGTCACTGGCTTCTGGCTGGTCCACAGGCGGCGACCCTTGTCGGGGATATCCATCGCTGGTTGATCCGCTCGCTGGGAGAAGCGCTGTTGTTACCTCCGGAAGAAGACGAGGAGTCATAGCCGTCCAAGCGCCCGAGTTGACCCGGCCTGGATCGCTCCCTATTGCCACTGATATAGAAAGATCGGGCTCTGTCCCCAACGATTATCTCAAGGTCTCTTCGTCTCCATGCTCCAGCTTATCAATCTGTCCCTCGCTTTTGGCGGACAGGAACTGTTTCGCAATCTCAACTGGCATGTTCGGAGAGGTGATCGGGTGGGTCTGGTCGGCCCCAACGGTGCGGGCAAGACAACCCTCTTCCGCCTCTTCACCGGACAGCTTGAGCCCGATGCGGGCCGAGTTCAGCGCGACCGGGAGCTCAGCATTGGCTATCTGCCCCAGGAGGGGATCGAAATTTCCGGACGTGATCTCTTCGCTGAGACGCGCTCCGCTCTGCCGGAGCTGACCGCGCTACAGCAGGAACTGGAGACGATCCAGGCCACTCTCGACAGCACGAATGGAGCGGCCTCCGATGCGTTGGCACAAGCGGAACTGATTACACGCTACGGAGACCTCCAGCATCGGATCGAAGAACTCGACGGGTTTCAGGCTGATGCCCAGGTCGCCAAAGTCTTGACCGGCCTGGGCTTTCACGAAGCGCAGTTTACGGCGCGCACCGAGACGTTCAGCGGGGGCTGGCAGATGCGGATTGCACTGGCCAAGCTCCTGCTCCGGCAGCCCGATGTCTTGCTGCTCGACGAGCCGACCAATCACCTCGATCTCGACTCACTACTGTGGCTTGAGGCCTATCTGCACAATTATCGCGGTAGCATTGTTATCGTTTCCCACGACCGGGCCTTTCTGGATCGGATGGTCAATCGGGTGGCCGCTCTGCACCGCTGTACTCTGACCGAGTATACGGGCAATTACTCGACCTTTGAGCGTGTTTTTGAAGAACATCTGGAGTCGTATCGAAAAGCCTATGACACCCAGCAGGAAGAGATTGAACGCCTGACCCGCTTTATCAATACGTTCCGCTATAACGCCCGCAAGGCCCCGCAGGTCCAGAGTCGGGTCAAGCAGTTGGAGAAAATGGAAAAGCTCGACCCGCCCCAAACCGTGCCCAGGGGCGTCCGCTTCCATTTTCCTCAGGCTCCCCGGAGCGGCCGGCGGGTGATCGAGTTACAGGGGGTCAGCAAACGCTACGACAGCGTGCGGGTGTTTGAGAACCTGGACCTGGTGATTGAGCGTGGAGACCGGGTTGCGGTGGTCGGCGTCAACGGGGCGGGCAAGTCCACCCTCAGCCGCATCCTGTCCGGGGTTGAAGAGCCTACCTCAGGCAGCCGTCAGCTCGGCCACCAGGTCGTCCTCGATTACTATGCCCAGCAGCAGGCCGAACGCTTACAGACCGACAACACGGTGTATGAAGAGATCCTCCGGGAGGCGGCAACCGACATCGTCCCTCAGCTCCGCACCCTGCTGGGGGCCTTTCTCTTTTCCGGGGATGCGATTGAAAAGCGGGTCACCGTGCTCAGCGGCGGTGAAAAGAGCCGTCTGGCGTTGGCAAAAATGCTGTTGCAGGCCTCGAACCTGCTCATTCTGGATGAGCCCACCAACCATCTCGATATCCGCACCAAAGACATTGTGAAAGAAGCCCTGCTGCAGTATGCGGGAACTTTTGTCGTTGTGTCGCACGACCGCTATTTTCTCAGCGGTCTGGTAACCAAGGTGCTCGAACTCCAGGACGGGCGCTGCACCACCTACCCCGGAACGTTTGAGGAGTTTCTGGAGCGGAAAGAACGACAGGCAGACCCGTCTCCACACCAGGAACGGGTCCACCTTCAGAGAGTAGTCCAGCGGACAGCCGTTTCTTCGCCTACGGCAAGCGCGGCTGGCATTGAAGGCACGCTGGCCGCCATTCGCGAGGCCAAGCACGGCAAGCTCTCCTATCAACAGCAAAAAGCCGTCCGGGCCGAACGGCAAAAACGGGCCAGACGGTTGGCCGCGCTGGAGCAGCATATCGCCACGCTGGAGGACCACAAAGAAAAGCTCGAACGCCGCCTTGCGGATGAAAAGACATTTCACGATCGGGCAAAGGCCCGTGAGGTGGCGAGTCAGTATGAGCAGGTCAAACAGCAACTCGACGAGCAGTACGCGGAGTGGACGACATTAGCCGAAGAACACGAAAGCGATTAGACCCGGAACGAGACTCTGGAAAAGGGAGAGACAGTATGCGCATAGGATTGGGCCTGCCACCGACCGGACATCACTTCGAGGTGTATCAGCAGGTCGCGCGCAAGGCCGAGGAACACGGCTTCGAGAGCTTGTGGGTCGGCGAGGCCTGGGGCACGGAGACGAGTACGCTGGTCACCGCCTTTCTGGCCGCCACGCAGCGCATTCATGTCGGTACGGGCATTATCTCGCTCTACCTCCGCCCGCCAACGCTCACCGCCATGCAGGCCGCCAGCATGGACCTGGTCGCACCGGGCCGGGCGCGGTTGGGCATCGGCGTGAGCACGCGCAACATCAACACCTTTCACGGCATTGCCTGGGACCGGCCCGTGACCCGCACGCGCGAGTATGTGGATATTGTTCGTCGCGTGCTGGCCGGCGAGCGGGTCACGCGCACCGACGGGTTTTACCGGCCGCGGGGCTTTCGCCTCAGCCTGCGCCTGTCGGGGGCTATGCCGATCTATCTGGCGGCCGTGAACCCGCGCATGCTCCAGTTGGCCGGAGAGGTCGCGGACGGAGTGCTGTTAGCTTGGCTGCCGGCACGACAGATTCCCCATTCGTTAGCCGAGATTGCAAAAGGAGCGGAGCGCGCCGGGCGCAGTCTGAGTGATATTGATATCGGCTGCTATGTGCATACCCTGGTCAGACAGGACCGGGAACAGGCCCTGCGGCAACTGCGCCACGTGTTGGTGGGCTACTGTCAGGCCAACACGTATATCCAGGGTTTCCGCCGCTTTGGCTATAGCGATATTCTGGATGAAGTGCATGCCCGCTGGCAGGCCGGCGACCGCAAGGGAGCGGAAGAGTCCATTCCGGATTCCATGGTCGAAGAATTGTTTATATTCGGTCCGCCCGAAGACTGCCGCACTCAACTCGGCCATTTTACCGACGCCGGCGTGCAGCACCCCATCGTCGCATCTCCACCGACGAGCCAGATCACCAGGGAAGACCTGCATACCCTGGTTGAGACGTTCGGGCAGTAAAGTGAGACACTTCCTGTGAGAGTCATTTATAACAAAGAGACCGACTCCTTGGTCATTACGCTTCGAGATGATCGTATCAAGGAAAGTGACGAGGTTCGCCCCGGAGTCATAGCCGACTTTGGTTACGATGGAGGAATCGTCCGCTTTGAGATCATGCAGGCTTCAAGGGTCGTAGGCAATACAGAAGAAATACAATTCGAGGTTAGTGAGTAAACTCTCTTTTTCCAGGAGGAGAGAGCCAACCCACCCCGGCCTCCGGCCACCCCTCCGCAGGAGGGGAGTAAGAAGAGCTAAGGGCGATCTCTAAGGTCGCCCCGCCACATCACCCGACCAACTTCACCAGAATCCGCTCATACTCCCTATTATTCTCTGCCTGCACATTGACGTGATGCAGGTCCACTCCGCACTCTGCCTGGGCTTGCAGGCGGTCGATACCTGCTTCCACTGTGCCCACGCAGCCGGTTGTATCGACCAACTGAGCGGGCACGGCTTCACCGGCGGCGCGCGAGCCACCGGCCCAGGCTTCCTTGATGGTTTCAACCGCTTCCCCGTAGCCCAACCGGGTGAGTTGGGCGGCGTAGAACGTGCCCATGCGGCCAATGTAAAAGGCCAGCATACCGGCTGAGGCGGCGCGGGCTTTATCAACCTGTGAAGTCACCGTGATGGTGCCTGGCGAACGGACGGCGACCGCGTTGGCCGGCCGGCCGGCGACCACGCTGGCCTGACGCAGATTGTCAATTTCGCTCTTGAGCTGTTCAAGGGGGATCATAATCGGCAGCCAGCCGTCTGCCAGTTCTGCGGTCATTTTCACGCTCTTGGCATTCAGCGTTGCCAGATAAATCGGAATGTGGTCACGAACGGGCTGGAAGCGTAACGTAAAGCCGCGTTGCAGGTCGAACACCTTGCCCGAGTATTTGAGCGGCTCGCCTTTCATAAGAGTGTTGATGATCTCCACATACTCACGCATGCGCTGGAGGGGCGGTTGGAACGCGACCCCGTGAAAGTGCTCAATCACCTGCGGGCCGCTCGTTCCCAGGCCGAGCAGCATGCGCCCCCCAGAGACCTCATCCAGGGTGGCAAAATGCTGGGCCAGCGCGGCAGGCGTGCGTGAGTAGGTATTCACAATCGCCGTACCGAGATTGATGCGCTTCGTCTTGTCGGCCAGCAGGGTCAAAATGGTAAACGCATCCCGCCCCCAGGCTTCCGGCACCCAGGCCGAATGCACCCCGGCCGCCTCCGCGATTTGCACCTTCTCACACAGCGCCTGGTAGTCGAGCTGACCCTGCCAATCGATACCAATGGAAATTTTATAGGCCATTTTTCCGTGTCCCTTCTTGCTCCCTGTTCGGTCGCGCGACTGTAGCACGCCCCCTGTTGATCGTCAGCGTGTGCCATGTCTGTTCTGCCAGGACGGTGCTTGACAACCGCGCGCGCTTCTGGCGAGAAGGGGGACCTGTCAAAAAGAGGAACGTATGCCACCTGCCTCATCAGAAGAGACCCTCGACCGGAACAGCACTTCGTCTCAGCCCCACGACGCGCCCACTGAGGTCGGAGGACCGTATGCCTATTACGTCCTGGCCGTCCTCTTTGTGGTGTATGTGTTTAATTTTATTGATCGCCAAATCCTGTCCATTCTGCTCCAGCCGATTAAGGAAGACCTGCAAGTCTCGGATACGGCCATGGGGTTTCTGCCCGGTTTCGCCTTCGCGGTTTTTTATGCAATTGCCGGCCTGCCGCTCGCCCGTGTCGCCGACCGCTGGGTCCGGCGGAGCCTGATTGCCCTGAGCCTTGCGACCTGGAGCCTGATGACCGCGGCCTCGGGTTTGGCGCGGAATTTTACCGACCTGGCATTGGCCCGGGTGGGCGTCGGCATAGGTGAGGCTGGCTGCACCCCGCCGGCGCACTCCCTGCTGTCCGACTATTTCCCCCCGGAAAAGCGCGCGACCGTGCTCGCCGTGTATGCCTGCGGCATTTATATGGGCGTGGGCCTGGGCTTCTGGTTGGGCGGCTGGCTGAACGACGCCTTTGGCTGGCGGGTGGCGTTTATGGTCATTGGCCTGCCCGGTGTCGCCATGGCCGTCGTGGTTCGTTTCACGGTCCGAGAGCCCCCGCGCGGTATGAGTGAGCGGACGGCAGCCACGAGTCGTTCCTATAGCCTGGGGGAGACCTGGCGGTTTCTGACTCGACTGCCCAGCGGCCGGCGCATCAGTTTGGGGGCGGCCTTTCAAGCCTTTGTAGGCTACGGACTCGGGGCCTGGATTCCCGCCTTTTTCATTCGGCTGCACGGCATGACCCCCGGAGAGCTGGGCTTGTGGCTGTCCTGGATTACCGGCCTAGGCGGCGCGATTGGCGCCTTTTCCGGTGGCTGGCTTGCGGACCGCTGGGTCAGGGACCAGCCCAAGGCGCGGGCCTATATCAGTCTGGTTGGCGCGCTCTGTTCGACGCCCTTTATCGTCGCAGCCCTGGTACTCGATAATACCACGCTGGCGTTATTAAGCTTCTTCCCGGCGAATATCTTTGGCACGATGTGGATAGGACCGGCCGGCTCGATTGTACAGGACCTCGCTCCACCGGCCATGCGGGCAACGGCGGCGGCGGTCTTTATTTTTATCCTGACAATGATCGGCCTGGGTGCTGGCCCTCAAACCGTCGGCATTCTCAATGATATAATTGGGACGCCGGATGCCATTCGCTACTCCCTGCTCGGAGTCGCAGTCAGCACCAGTCTTCTGTCCGCCGTCTTTTTCTGGCTGACCGGTAAGACCCTGGAACGGGACATCACCGCCAAGCAGCAATTATAGGAGCGCGGGCTTCCAGCCCGCAATAATGACAAAAGCAGGATGAGCGGATACTCACTATACTTGGACCTCAACGGCGTAATAGCCCCGCTCGGTGGGGGCGGAAAAATATTCTGCCAAGCGAGATAAGACCCGAGGAAAAATTTCGTTCTCCCGGTCGGCAGCCTGCATCTGTTCCTTACTGGTCCAGAAGCTCAGCCCCCGCCCGCTGCCGTGCGAGCGATTGGCCAGCCACATCACACCGTGAAAGCCGGGCTGCTGCCTGAGGATGGGCAGATACTCTTTCTCGTAAATGGCCCGTGCCGGGTCAAGCTGTTCTCCGGGAACAGGCAGGGTAATCATCCGGGCGAACAACCCGCCAATATGCTGACCGGTCCGGACCAGGACTTCGTAGTGTTCCGGCCGGGGGTGGGCAGTCAGAAACGGCAACAGCATGGCGGCAACCGCCTTCCGGCTCTTCAGCTCGGAGCGGGCCAACGCAGCGGCGGAATTCCATAAGGTGACGATGAAGCCGGTATGAACCTCCGGGTCGGACAGCACCAGGGTCCCGCTGAACCCGGGCTCCTGAACCAGGGGTGGCATCACCGCACTCCGGTAGACGGACAGAAAGTCTGTCAGGAGTCCCGGGCGGCATTGGACAGGAATAACCCGCGCGTGCATGGGAAGATATTCCTTTTAGAGTGTTGCCCGGAGGTCGGTCAGGAAGCCCTGAATGACCCGAAAGCCTCGATCCCAGAATTCGGGCCGATTGATGTCTATACGCATCTGCGCCAAGGCGTGTTCCGGCCGCTGCGAGCCGCCGCTTTCCAAGAGGCGTAAATACCCAGGCACAAAGTCTTCCCCCTGGTCGAGATAGCGCTGATACAGGGCCAGGGTGAGTAGCTCGCCGAACGGGTAGGAATAGCAGTAAAATCGGCTGTGAATAAAATGCGGAATATACGACCAGCCCCAGCGATAGACGGGCAGCAGCTCAACGCTCTCGCCAAAGAGCTTGCCCTGTTCGGCCATCCACAGCTCGCACAGGTCGTCGGCGCTGAGTTGCCCGTCCCGGCGCTTGGTATGCGCCGCCATCTCAAAGCGGGTCAGGGCGGTTTGGCGAAAGACCGTGCCGTACATCTCCTCCAAGACCTCGCACAGCAGGACGCGACGCGTGTCCGGCTGCTCGGCCTTATCCAGCAGATGCCGGGTCAAAACAATTTCCGCAAAGACCGAGGCCGTCTCCGCAAGCACCAGGGGGGCATCGTAGTGCAGGAATTTCTGGCGGCGGGCCAGCAAATCATGAATGCCGTGGCCCAGTTCGTGGGCCAGCGTCGAGACCGCACGTCCGGTGCCGGTGTAGCTGCACAGCACATATGGATGGTGGTCGGGCGACAAGGCCGCACAAAAGGCGCCGCCGCGCTTCCCGGCGCGAACTTCGGCATCAATCCACCGGTTCTGGAAAAACTCCTCGGCCAGGGCCGCAAACCGGTCGTTAAAATTACCAAAAGCGGTCAGGACCAAATCCCGAGCTTCCGCGAAGGGGATTTCCTCTACCTCGGTTTCAATCGGCGCGTACAGGTCCGTATTCTTGAGGCGTTGAACTCCAAGCAATTCTTCCTTCAGCCGAAAATATTCCTGGACCAATCGATAATGGCGTTCTACTGCCTGCATCATCGCCTCGACCATTGGGGGAGCAATCTCGTTCGACAGGTGAGTGGGCAGCGTCACATCGTCATACTGGCGCTGTTCGCACTCAATT